>CADBMM010000193.1 GCA_902795795.1 uncultured Lachnospiraceae bacterium
CCCATCTCGCTCATCATCGCACGGCACTTTGCAGCTGCAAGCTGTCCAAGCTCTTCTCCGCTCATATCTTTGGTGTAATCAAGCTCGAATGCCTCGGCGATCTCCAGCATGATATCCGGAACCGCAGAACCGACAAGTGCGATCGTTTCTGGAATAGCCAGCGCACAGCCTTCACCATGCGATGTATGCAGATATGTGCAAAGTCCGTCAGCGGTTGCATGACCGATATGTGTAAGCGGGGCATCGAATGCGATTCCGGCCAGGTAAGCGGCCTTTGACATTCCGATACGTGCCTCTCTGTCGTTTCCGTCATGATAAGCACGAAGCAGATAACGGCTGATCAGGCGGATCGCATTAAGTCCGCAGGCATGTGCCAGCGGATTCGGATTATTGCTGGTAACGCCTTCCAGTGCATGTGCAAGCGCATCCATACCGCAGCAGGCTGTATCATAAGGCGGCAACGTCATTGTGAGATCCGGGTCGATAATCGTCTGCGCCAGCTCGATAAACAGGCTCCATTTCATGGGATATCCGTTATGCTCAACAGCTATGATAGCGCATTTTGTGCCCTCAGCTCCTGTTCCGGAAGTAGTCGGCATAAGGATGACCGGAGTATTTACCGGTACTGAAGGAGGCTGTGGAAGCGCGTATAATTCTGCAGGGCCAGGATTGCTCAAAAGGACAGTTGCTCCCTTAACAAGGTCCATGGTACTTCCGCCGCCTACGCCGATCATACAGTCAACGCCGGCTGCTTTTGCCATTTCCCCTACTTTGTTAACAAGCGTTACCGGCGCATCGCGTTCAGTTTCATTGAAGAAAACATAATCTACGCCTGCAGCTTCAAGGCTGCCTTTTACCTTGGCATAAGCCTCTTCGCCAAGATTTCTGTCACAGACAAGAAAAGCCTTTGTCGCGCCGAATTCTTTGGCTTTTTCGCCAAGCTGGGATACAGTTCCCGGGCCATACAGTATTTTCGAATGCAGACCAAATTCAGACATAGTATTTCACCTCTTTCAAGCAGAGCTTTTTTATATAGTTTCTTTTCAAATAATAACCCATATAAAAGATAATAATCAATACCGGATTGCAAATCAGGGTGTTCTTGAATAGTTGCCTGAATTTTTCTATAATAATTATCAAACATGTAAATGAAAAAAATCTCTTTTGCAAATGGAAAAAGATATCTCTTTCCGAAATCATATCAATAAAGCGAAAACAGCTTTTGGAAGAGTTCAGACAGGAACATGCCGCGATCTATCCCGACATGTCGATTGAAATAATAAACGGGATAGATATATGACCCGCTGATGGAGTGCTATGATCATTACCGAACTTGACAATTTAAACGACCCGGCCGCAGCTTTATATAATGACCGGTCTGAAACTAAGCTTTACCGTTATTATGAACCGGAACCCGGCCTTTTTATCGCAGAAACCCCAATAGTGATAAGCCGCGCCCTTGCCGCAGGATACGAACCGGTTTCTGTGCTTGGTGAGGCAAAGACCATAAAATGCAATGACAGCCTTATGCAGAGCCTCCCTGAAGATATTCCGGTATACGTCTGCTCGGATGAAGTTTTTACAGACATTGCCGGGTATGAACTTACAAAAGGACTCATGTGCGCCATGAGGAGGAAACGCAATAAAAATGCGGAAGAAGTCTGCATGGATGCCAAAAGGATCGTTCTGCTTGAAGAAGTACAGAATCCTACAAATACCGGTGCAATATTCAGGGCTGCGGCAGCACTCGGCATGGATGCGGTAATGCTCACAAAAGGCTGCAGCGACCCCCTTTACAGACGTGCCTCCCGCGTGAGCATGGGAAATGTGTTCTGCATTCCATGGGGTTATTTCAGCGATGATCTATCACCGGCAGGCAGGATCGAATGGCTAAAAAATCAGGGATTTTACTGTGCGGCAATGGCACTTAATGAAAAAGCAGTTCCGCTTGGAAGCCGGGACTTTTCAAAGCATGAAAGACTTGCAGTAATCATGGGAAATGAAAGCTCAGGACTAAAAGAAGAAACGATAAATGCCTGCGATGCCACTGTAATGATTCCCATGCATAAAGGGGTAGACTCTCTAAATGTCGCAGCCGCAGCTGCTGTGGCTTTCTGGGAAATGCGTAAAAAATAACTTAGGAGAAAATGACTTATGAAAATAGCTGTAATGAATGCGACAAAGGTATCTATTGCTCCTGTCGACCAGGCTGCAAAGGAGTTTCCGGATCTTGAGATCTTTCATTTTATGGATGAAGGAATGTCCTGGCTTGGAAAAAAGGAAGGCCGGATCTCCGGCAATAATCTGTCCAGAATGGTCAGTCTTATCCACAGTGCCGAGGAATTGGGCGTTGATGGAATACTGTTGTCCTGTACTATTTTTTCCCCGTTTATCGACCAGCTCAAAATGTGCACTGATCTCCCATTAGTCGCCGCTGATATAGGCGTATTCGAAAAAGCTGCGCAATTATATCAGAAAATTGGAACAGTCGTATCTTTTGCTCCTACTTTAAAAAGCGTTGCCTGGGTAGTTGAACGCTGCAAAAAACTGGTACGCCCTGATTTTGATGTCGAAATAGGATATGCGGAAGGCGCACTGGAAGCTGCTGCTGCGGGAAACGAAGAAGAACATAACCGCATCGTTTACGAAACCGCGGCAAAGTTTAAAGGAAAAGAGGCGGTCGTATTATCACAGATGTCACAGATACGTGCTCTGCCTTTATTTAAAAACTTCTCAGTTCCGGTCCTTACCTCTCCTTCTGTAAGCCTTGGATTGTTGATCGAAGAGATTAAAAAGAAGTAATAACAGGCATTTTTGAGAAAAAACAATTTTATGATAAAAAGTCTTGCAGTTTTTGAAATAGTAGGGTATAATGCATTTTGTTCGTCACATAGGGCTATCGCCAAACGGTAAGGCAACGGACTCTGACTCCGTCATTTCCAGGTTCGAATCCTGGTAGCCCTGCTTCCAAAAAGGATCACAACAAAGTTGTGATCCCTTTCTTTTTACTGTCTGTTTACAGTGCTTCCTGCTGTATTTACTGCCACCTGGTAACTATGCCAAAACTTGTACAAGACAATTTATCACAAAAGTGATATATTTATTTTGCTTATGGCAAATCAGGCCTGAGCAGTTTGTATTAATAAAAATTCAAAGCAGTCATGAAACGAAAGGCGGCATTACCATGAGAGCGGAAAATCTTACTCTTCTTACCGATCTGTATGAGTTAACGATGATGCAGGGGTACTATAAAAACCCCGTGGACAAGATCGTTGTATTCGATGCGTTTTACAGGAAAAACCCCTGCGACGGCGCCTATGCCATATCCGCAGGGCTTGAGCAGGTCATAGAATACATCAAAAAGCTTCATTTTACTAAAGAAGATATTGAATACCTCGACAGCCTTGGAATATTCGAAAAGGATTTCCTTGAATATCTTAAGGACTTCCGTTTTACCGGAGATATCTATGCAATACCCGAGGGCACGATCATCTTCCCGCGCGAACCTCTAGTCAAGGTCGTTGCTCCGATCATGGAAGCCCAGCTTATCGAGACCGCCATTCTCAATATAATCAATCATCAGTCTCTCATTGCCACAAAAGCCGCACGTGTGGTGTACGCGGCAAAAGGTGACGGTGTCATGGAATTCGGTCTGCGCAGGGCGCAGGGTCCGGATGCCGGTATTTACGGCGCCAGGGCTGCGGTAATTGCCGGATGCATCGGCACATCCAATATGCTCACCGGTCAGATGTTCAACGTTCCTGTAAAGGGCACTCATGCCCACAGCTGGATCATGAGCTTCCCGGATGAATATACAGCGTTCAAGACATACGCGAAAATGTATCCGAATGCCTGCATCCTGTTGGTAGATACATATGATACCTTAAATTCCGGCATTCCCAATGCCATCCGGGTATTTAAGGAAATGAAAGAAGAAGGTTATGCTCTCAAAGGCTATGGAATAAGAATAGACTCAGGAGACCTTGCATACCTTTCCAAGAAAGCCTATGAAATGCTCGATGAAGCAGGTTTCGGCGATGCCATAATCTCCGCTTCCAGCGATCTTGACGAATACCTGATAGAGGATCTTAAGGTCCAGGGTGCAAAGATCACCTCCTGGGGCGTAGGAACAAACCTCATAACCAGCAAGGATTGTCCGTCATTTGGCGGTGTTTACAAGATGTCCGCCATAAAGAATAAAGACGATGCGGAATTCACGCCAAAGATAAAGATCTCCAACAATATGGAGAAGGTCACCTATCCCGGCAACAAAAAGATCTACAGGATTTATGATAAGGCTACCGGCAAGATCCGTGCCGATCTTATAACTCTTGAAGATGAGCAGTACGATGCAAACGATGATCTCATCATCTTCGATCCGAAAGAGACCTGGAAAAAGACCAAGCTTAAAGGCGGCACCTACACGATGCGCGAGCTGCTCGTTCCGATATTCAAGAACGGCGAATGCTGTTACGAATCTCCGAGTGTCATGGAACTCAGAGATATCTGCACAAAAGAGAAAGAGACTCTTTGGGAAGAATCCCTGCGTTTCGTCAACCCCCATCAGGTCTACGTGGATCTTTCACAGAAGCTCTTCGATGTAAGGGCAGAACTTCTAAATAAATACGGGCAGGTATAAACCGGATATATGGCAGAAGCAATTCTCAAAAAAGGCGAAGGCCGCTCCTTAAAGGCCGGCGGCGCCTGGATATACGACAACGAAATTGATAAGATAAACGGCAGTTTTGAAAACGGAGATATCGTCGAAATCAGGGATTTCGACGATTTTCCGCTGGGCTGCGGCTTCATAAATACATCGTCAAAGATAACGATCCGTATGCTTGCAAGGCACCGTCAGATGATCGATGATGATTTTCTGCGGGAACGTGTACGCGCAGCCTGGGAATACCGTAAAAAGACGGTGGATATCTCCTGCTGCCGCATAATCTTCGGAGAAGCTGATTTTCTTCCCGGCCTTGTCGTTGACAAGTTTTCGGATGTGCTGGTCGTTGAATCTCTGGCCCTCGGAATAGATAAATTAAAGCTCAGGATACTCGAATTACTGAAAGAAGAATTATCCGGAGACGGCATAATTATCCGGGGAATTTATGAGCGCAGCGATGCGCCTGTGCGGAAAAAGGAAGGCATGCAGCCCTTCAAAGGCTTTATCGGCGATCCGTTTGATACTAATGTAGAGATCATTGAGAACGGCGTTCGTTATATCGTTGACGTGGCCGAAGGTCAGAAGACCGGATTCTTCCTTGACCAGAAATACAACCGCCTGGCAATGCACAAATACTGCAAAGGTGCCAGAGTCCTTGA
>CADBMM010000194.1 GCA_902795795.1 uncultured Lachnospiraceae bacterium
ATAAAAGGTGCAGTATCTACGGAAGACCTTGAGGGTATAGGTACGCAGGTCGAGCTTTCCAATACCTACCATCTTCATGTGCGTCCGGGCGACGAGGTCGTGAAGAAGCTCGGCGGTTTACATAAGTTTATGAGCTGGAACCGTCCAATCCTTACTGATTCAGGCGGTTTTCAGGTATTCTCCCTTGCCGATCTGCGCAAGATAAAGGAAGAGGGCGTGGAATTCCGTTCGCATATAGACGGACGAAAGATCTTCATGGGTCCGGAAGAGAGTATGCAGATCCAGTCGAACCTTGCCTCTACCATAGCCATGGCATTTGACGAATGCCCTTCAAGCCGTGCCGACCGTTCGTATGTAAAGGCATCTGTCGAACGGACTACGAGATGGCTCGAAAGGTGCAGGAAAAAGATGAATGAGCTGAACAGCCGTGAGGATACGATCAACAAAGAGCAGCTGCTTTTCGGCATCAATCAGGGAGCGATATTTGAGGATATAAGGATAGACCACGCAAAGCGTATTTCGGATATGGATCTGGACGGCTACGCCGTCGGCGGACTTGCAGTCGGTGAGACCCACGAGGAAATGTATCATATCCTGGACGAAACGGTTCCGTATCTGCCGCAGGACAAGCCGGTATATCTCATGGGCGTTGGTACGCCGGCGAATATTCTGGAAGGCGTGGAAAGAGGAGTCGATTTCTTCGACTGCGTCTATCCCAGCAGAAACGGCCGCCATGGTCATGTTTATACGAACCACGGAAAATTAAATCTCCTGAATGCGAAATACGAACTCGACGACAGCCCCATAGAAGAGGGATGCGGCTGCCCTGCCTGCCGGAGATATTCAAGGGCATATATAAGGCATCTTTTAAAAGCAAAAGAGATGCTGGGCTTAAGACTTTGCGTGCTGCATAATCTTTATTTCTACAACAAGATGATGGAAGAAATAAGAGATGCACTCGACGCAGGAGACTTCGCGGGCTATAAAAAGAGGAAGCTTGAAGGAATGCAGGCTGCAGACTGAAAACCCCGCTGAACACCCGTCTGCGATTAATATTGACCAACTGAAAAAAATCAATATAATATCAATATGAAAACTCCTTGTAACTGTCTCCGACAGACATGATGGACTAACTGGATATGAGCAGTTTTCATATTGATCTGAAGAGATATCAAATAATTCTGAAATTCACTGAGGAGCATCGTTTTGGATTCGGTTCCTATATTGCGCATAATCATCGTTATATTGCTGATAGCCGCATCAGCATTTTTTTCATCTGCGGAAACAGCCTTTACAACAGTAAATAAAATACAGATCCAGCTCATTGCTGATGAAGGATCAAAAAAAGCAAAGAGAGTTCTTTGGATACTTGACCGTACGCCAAAAATGCTTTCGGCTATCCTTATAGGCAACAATATCGTAAATATCGTCGCTTCGGCGCTTACGACTACCATAGCCATAAGAATGTCTGGAAACTCTCATGTTGGTCTTGCCACAGGTATACTTACCTTTATCGTGCTGCTTTTCGGCGAAGTAACTCCGAAGACAGCGGCGACCGTATATTCGCAGAAAATGGCTCTGGCATATTCCGGAGTCATTAAAGCGTGCATGATAGTGCTTACGCCTGTCATATTTATTATAGAAGGACTTCGTTCCGTGATATGCAAGCTCCTGCATATCGATATCAACGCAAAGACCGAAACAATGACTGAAGATGAGCTGAAGACGCTTGTGGACGTGAGCTACGAAGAGGGCGCTATCGAGAACGATGAGTTCAAGATGATCACGAATATCTTCAGCCTTGACGATATGCTGGCCAAGGACATCATGGTGCCGCAGATAGATACTATATTTGTAAAGTCCGATGTCACCTATGACGAACTGATGGATATCTACAAGGAATACAGATTCACCAGATATCCGGTCTACAATGACACTCCGAACACCGTAATAGGCACGATCAACATGAAGGATCTGCTCCTGGTAGACAAGGAAGACTTCTCTATCAGACAGATACTGCGCGAGCCGCATTTCACATTTGAGCACAAGGAAGTCGGAACCCTCCTCATAGAAATGAGAGAAGCTTCCATTAATATAATGGTAGTCCTTGATGAATACGGCGCGACCTCCGGAATAATAACCATGGAGGATATCCTTGAGGAGATCGTTGGCGAGATCAGGGACGAATACGACAAGGACGAAACTGACGACATTATTAAATTAAAGAGGAAGAACGAGTATCTGATCGACGGCTCCACGAATCTGGCCGATGTGAACGATGAGCTTGGCACGGAGCTGGAATCCGAGGAATACGATACCCTTGGCGGATATATCATAGAATATCTTGACAGGCTGCCGCGAAGCGGAGAGGTAATCACCCTGCCAAGCGGGGTAAAAATGATAACCGAAGTCGTTGCCCGGAACAGGATCGAAAAAGTGCATGTGATAATGCCGGAAGAAAAAGCGGAACAGGAATAAAAACGGAAGAGGTACTGACTGATGAATAAAAAAACAAAGAGACTTATCGCCGCCATACTGGCGATCGCCCTGGCGCTTGCAATGGTCCTTCCGCTCGTGCTCACGGCAGGAGCCGGAGCGATATGAATACGGTGCAGCATAAATAATATGATCAGTAAGAGCACTCTGAAAAGCAGACTTCAGAGTGCTTGCTTTTTCGAATGCAGAGGGACGGTTCTTTTGTCAACGTATGACAGGGGGACGATCTTTTAAACAATTAACAATGAGGAGGGAAGAATCATGTTGACATTAAAAGAAGCAAGAGAACTGAACGATACCATGGTCACGGAAGACCATCTTATTATCCATGCGCTTAACGTTTGCTATTCCATGGGAGCAATGGCAAAGCATTTCGGCGAGGATGTTGAGCACTGGCAGGCGGTAGGCATGCTGCATGATTATGATTATGAGAAGTATCCGGAAGAACATCTGCAGCATACAGAAGATGCGCTCCTTAAAGCCGGCGTTCCGGCGGAAGATGTACGTGCCATATTAAGTCACGGTTATGGCATCTGCACAGATGTTAAACCTGAAACGAACATGGAAAAGAGCCTGTTCACTGTAGACGAGCTTACCGGGATCATTCAGGCATGCGCGAGGATGCGTCCTCATGGCATTACGGATCTTGAGGTGAAGAGCTTCATGAAAAAGTATAAAGATAAAAGGTTTGCGGCCAAATGTAACCGCGAGCTGATCCAGCAGGGCTGCGATATGCTTGGCATGGATGTTCGCGAAGTAGCTGAGATCTGTATAGAGGGCATGAAGGAGCATGCGGAAGAAATCGGCCTTTTAGGGACGGAGTCGTAAACTCCGTTTCGTAAAAACCGCATATAATTTCCTTTGGAATTTCTGTAAAATATACGAAAAATTCTCTTGCATTTTGCTGGATGGATGTGTATAATAACACTTGCTGTGGCATGAGAGCTAAGATCCGTAAGGTTGCTGCCCATTAAGCGGCAGGTAATTTACGGGGAGCGAATGTCCGTTCAGGAAACCGACGACACGTCACTGTACAAGTAAATCGTCCATCTTAAGAATGGAAACAACGTGTGGAAAATCGCTTATAACGCGACACACACGGAAAAGTGTACAGTCACCGCTCGTCGTACTTCAATTAAAAAGTGCGAATAGGAGGCGACTTTTTTTATGG
>CADBMM010000195.1 GCA_902795795.1 uncultured Lachnospiraceae bacterium
ACCCTTGGCGGCACCGGAGGAGGATTTGCCGAAAATGAGGAAGAATTCATCCCTCTTCTGAAAAAAGGCCTGTCATTGTCCCCGGTTCATCAGGTGCTGATAGAAAAAAGCATAAAAGGCTTTAAGGAGATCGAATACGAGGTCATACGAGATAAGAACGATACGGCCATAACCATATGCAATATGGAAAATGTGGATCCTGTCGGGATACATACCGGCGATTCCATCGTAGTTTGTCCCTCTCAGACCTTGACTGATAAGGAATACCATATGCTCAGGGACAGCGCCCTTAAGATCATACGTGCCCTTGAAATAGAGGGCGGATGCAATGTGCAGTTCGCGCTGGATCCGAACTCGTTCCAGTATTACATCATAGAAGTAAATCCGAGAGTATCCCGCTCTTCTGCCCTGGCTTCCAAGGCCAGCGGATACCCCATAGCCCGGGTCTCGGCAAAGATCGGCGCAGGCATGACGCTTGATGAGATACAGATAGCCAATACTCCGGCCTGCTTTGAGCCATCTCTTGACTATGTGGTAACAAAAATGCCGCGATTTCCTTTCGATAAATTCGCCGATGCGGACAACTCTCTTTCCACCCAGATGAAGGCTACAGGTGAAGTCATGAGCGTCGGACGCACCTTTGAGGAAAGTCTCCTGAAAGGCATACGTTCCCTTGAGACCGGCCGTTTTCATCTTGAGCACCCGAAATTCGAAGGAATGAGTACGGATGCGCTTCTTGACTATATAAAGGTCGGCACGGATGACAGGATATACGCCATCGCTCAGCTTTTAAGACTTGGCTGCCCGGAAAAAGCCATCGCGGAAGCCTCCGAAATAGACAGATTCTTTATATGCAAGCTAAAGAACATCGTTCTTCTGGAGATAGATATCAAGGCATCACCATGGGATATAGATATCCTTTATACAGCAAAAAAATCAGGCTTTTCCGACAAGGAGATCGCGAAGCTGTGGAACACTTCAGAAAAAGATATCTTTGATCTGAGGAAAAAACACGGTATCTTTCCTGTGTATAAAATGATCGATACCTGCGCATCTGAATTTGAAAGCTATATACCTTATTTTTATTCCACTTACGAAGAAGAAAACGAATCGATCGTATCTGACAGGCCTAAGATCATCGTACTCGGCTCAGGCCCTATCAGGATCGGTCAGGGACTCGAATTCGACTATTCTACCGTCCATGCGGTAAAAACGATCAAATCGGCCGGTTACGAAGCTGTGATAATCAACAACAATCCTGAAACGGTCTCTACTGATTACACCTGCTCCGACAAGCTGTACTTTGAACCCCTGTGCACCGAAGATGTCATGAATATAATCGAGCTGGAACATCCCGACGGCGTCATCGCCACCCTTGGCGGACAGACCGCTGTAAACCTGGCGGCATCGCTTAAAGAACGCGGAGTCAGACTTACAGGCACGGACTGTGAAGCCATAGACCGCGCGGAAGACCGTGATCTGTTTGAAAAGCTGCTGCTCGATCTTGGCATACCGCAGCCTAAAGGGCGCGCCGTCACCAGTATCGATGAAGGTGTAAAGGCTGCTTCTGATATCGGTTATCCGGTGCTTGTAAGACCCAGTTTCGTGCTCGGCGGCCGATCTATGCAGATCGTTGCCAAAGAAGACCAGCTGCGCGCCTATCTTGCATCTGCTTTTGCTATCGATAAGGACAAGCCGGTCCTGGTAGATAAATACATACGCGGCAAGGAACTCGAGACCGATGCGGTCTGCGATGGCGAAAATGTATTTGTTCCCGGAATAATGGAACTTGTGGAACGAACCGGCGTACATTCCGGAGACTCCATAAGTGTGTACCCCACCTTCAGTGTTTCCCCGAAAGTAAAGGGAATCATACTGCAATATACGAAAAGGCTTGGTCTTGCCATAGGAATAAAGGGGCTTTTCAATATACAGTTCATCGTGGACAAGGACGACAACGTTTATATCATCGAAGTGAATCCCCGATCCTCGAGGACAGTTCCCTTCCTTTCCAAAGCCACAGGTTGGCCGCTGGCCGATATAGGCACTAAGGTAATGCTTGGAATCAGCCTTGCCGATCAGGGGATCCGCTGCATTTACCCGGACGAAAAAGAAAAGTATTACGTCAAAGTTCCGGCATTCTCTTTTTCCAAGCTTTCCGGTATGGACGCATATCTATCTCCCGAAATGAAATCCACCGGTGAAGCGATCGGCTATGACACTACCATTCACCGCGCAATGTATAAGGCAATGACGGCCTCTGGAATGAAGCTGCTTACATATGGAACCGTGATAGTGTCGCTAGCTGATGAAGACAAGGATGAGGCTCTGCCGCTCATAAGACGATTCTACGACCTTGGCTTCAATATAGAAGCCACAGTAGGAACTGCCTTGTACCTTAAGGAACACGGAATAAGGACCCGTCTTAAAAGAAAGCTCTCTGAAGGCAGTACCGAAATCCTGGATTCAATTCGCGCCGGATATGTAAGTTATGTGATCTGCACCAGGGCAATACTCTCCGGCATCCATTATGAAGACGGTATGGCGATAAGGCGCTGCGCCACACAGAACAATATAACGATGATGACTTCACTCGATACGGTCCGCGTACTCCTGAATGTACTGGAAGAGCTTACGATCGGTATTTCGACAATTGATGAAAGGTAAGGTGAGTCTATGAAATTTACGAAAATGCACGGCCTTGGCAACGATTATCTGTATGTCTACGGAAATGTTCCGGAGAACATCGAGGATATCTGCAGAAAGCTTTCGGACAGGCATTTCGGGGCGGGCTCCGATGGGATGATCTATATAGGCCAGTCCAATATTGCTGATTATTCGATGCGGATATTCAATGCGGACGGCAGCGAAGCTAAAATGTGCGGCAACGGCATAAGATGTGTAGGAAAATATGTTTACGACAAGGGATACACCGATAAACAGAAGCTTTCAATAGAAACGCTTTCAGGAATAAAGGTATTGAAGCTGGACGTCTGCCGCGGTAAGGTCAAACAGGTATCCGTAGACATGGGCCTCGGAACTGCCGGAGAAGATCTGACGCTTAAAATAGACGGCCGCGAGATAAAAGGTACATGTATATCAGTCGGCAATCCCCATTTTGTGGTCTTTACCGATGATATCGATTCCGTTCCTCTTAGCGAAATAGGGCCGGAAATCGAGCATCACTCATTATTTCCCGATGGGGTAAATGTTGAATTCATCCAGGTATTATCAGGTAATGAACTTAGAATGCGTGTCTGGGAAAGAGGAAGCGGAATAACCATGGCCTGCGGCACCGGAGCATGCGCAAGCGTGACTGCGGCAATAGCAAAGGGTTTTTGCCATACAAGCGTACCCGTCAGAGTCCACCTTGACGGAGGAACACTCGAAATAAATGCAGATGATGACCTGAACATTACAATGACCGGCCCTGCCGAGATCGTCTATGAAGGAGAGACCGAGCTATGCTGAAACCAAATATGAATTACGCTGATCTGAAAGACTCTTATCTGTTCTACAATATTGCACAGAAGACTAAAGCATACAGCGAAAAAAATCCTGACAGGCATCTTCTTCGGCTCGGTATAGGTGATGTATCACTTCCTCTTGCTCCTGCCGTTATCGATGCTTTGAATAAGGCTGTCCTCGACCAGGCGGAAAAGACCACCTTCAGGGGATATATGCCTGAATGCGGCGATCCCTCACTTCGGCAGGTAATCGCTGAGTACTATTCAACCCGAAGTGTAGAAATCAGTCCTGATGAAGTTTTTGTCTCCAGCGGGGCCAGTGACGAGCTTGGCGACATACTTGCGATATTCGACAAAGGAAATACCACGCTCATAACGGAACCGGCTTATCCTGCGTATGTTGATGCAAACATAATGGAAGGCCGCAGAATAATACATCTTTCCTCGGGTATAGATAACGGCTTTCTGCCTTTCCCGGACGAAAATACTGAAGCGGACTTGATATATATCTGCTCTCCTAATAATCCGACCGGAGCTGTTTATGATCATGCCGGCCTGAAAAAATGGGTCGATTACGCGAATGCGCGTGGTTCGGTTATCCTTTTTGACGCCGCCTATGAAGCTTTTATAGAAGATCCTTCCCTGCCCCGGAGCATCTTTGAGATCGATGGCGCAAGGAACTGTGCAATAGAGATATGCTCTCTTTCGAAAACCGCTGGTTTTACCGGCACAAGACTGGGGTATACGATCATCCCCGCAGAACTCGAACGATGCGGCATGAATCTAAACTCCATGTGGATCCGCAACCGTACCACAAAGACCAACGGTATATCGTACATACTTCAAAAAGGAGGCGCCGCAGTATTTACTGTAGAAGGCAGGCGGCAGGTGCTCGAGAATATAAAGATCTACAAAAATAACGCAAGGGTAATAATGAATGCACTGGATGAATGCGGGATCTGGTACTGCGGTGGAAAGAACGCGCCGTATATCTGGATGAAATGCCCTGATGGCATGGGCAGCTGGGAGTTTTTCGATCTTCTGCTGAATGAGATCCAGGTCGTGGGAACACCTGGCGAGGGGTTCGGAAAATGCGGTGAGAAATTTTTCAGATTCTCGTCTTTCGGAGATCCCGAGGATACGCGGAACGCAGCTGAACGGCTTATCAGACTGCTGCGGAAATAATCCAGGATTACGCAATAAGTGTAAAGTGACGCATATCCTGTATTTTCTGAAAGAGACATTGCGAGTCCCGGTACTTGGCGAGCGCGTTAGCTGGCGAGCCTTAGTACCGCTGGGTTACTCGCACTAAGCG
>CADBMM010000196.1 GCA_902795795.1 uncultured Lachnospiraceae bacterium
AAACCTCTTTTCTCTGTCGATCACGGATACCGTAGTTGCTGTTCCCATATCGATTATTGCCAGAGGCAGAGGATATTCATTTGCCGCGGCAACGGCGTCGGCGACTCTGTCCGCTCCCATTTCCGCCGGATTGTCAAGACAGATGTTCAGCCCCGTTTTCAAACCGGACTTAAGGATCATCGTAGTCCCACCGAATATTTGCTCGGTAGCGCGTTTAACGATATTCGTTATCTGCGGAACCACGCTGGAGATTATGCAGCCGTCAAAGTCGTTCACGCTTACATGAAAGATCTCCATGATGTTGTGAAGATCGATGGCGTACTCCAGATCAGTCTTCTGCTTATCGGTCGAGAGCCTTCCGGTAAAATGTATTTTTTTATCGTCTACACCGCCTATGGCAATATTCGAGTTGCCGATATCCACTACAAAAATCATACTTCTTTACCTTTTCTTATTTCTTCGTTTCTATTACCCTTGCTTTATGAAGCGCAGCGCCTACAACGCCGGTAACTACCGTAGCCGCGACCATCTCGCATACCGCATTGATGCCTACAAACGCGCAGATCCACAGAATAACATTCTTTCCGCCGATAAGCCCCTGGACATATTCGGTATTTCCGAAAAGGATGACCAGGGCAGACATAAAGAAGAGCGTATTGAGGAACGCCGTGAAAAAGCCTGTTACCGCGCAGGCTGCATATACATTTTTTCTTCTGATAAGCTTGAATATCCAGCCGACAATGAATCCGTCAAGAAGTCTCGGAACAAAACGCTGGACGAATGCGAGGAACGGATTGATCTCTACCAGGATCATTCCCATTCCGCTTGGGATGCCAATGCCGAAGCATTGCAGAAAACTTAATAATCCGAATACCGCGCCTGCTATCGCTCCGCCTTTAGGTCCGAGGACTACGGCGCAGATGGCTACCGGTATTACCTGAAGTGAGATGACCAGAGGTCCTATGGGAATGCTCCCTATAGGCGTGAACGCAAATATGATCATTACAGCGATCATAAGCGCCAGGGTCGTGAGTTGCTTTGTCTGTGTTTTCATTTGTTTTTCCTCCTTGTTATCGCTCCCGTCTTCGGGATGCGGTACGGTGATGGATGTGCCTGCGGCACTGTCCGTATTAAATTGTAGTTCCTTCCATTATGTGAAGGATATTATCAAGGAGAACGTGCGCGGCCTCGTCTTTACTCATAAGCTCGAGTTCGTTTTCCGTCTCTCCTGTGATCAGGGTAAGGATATTCGTATCGCCCGCGAAACCGGCACCCTTGACCTTAACATTGTTCGCGGCGATCATATCCAGATTCTTTTTGACCAGCTTGGCTCTGGAATTTTCCACCATGTTTTCAGTTTCCATGGAAAATCCGCATAGGAACTGGCCGGGTCTTTTACGCTCGCCCAGATACTTAAGGATATCCGTCGTCTTTTCAAGCTTCAGAGAAAGCTCGTCGTCTTTCTTTTTTATCTTGTTTTCGGCAACGACCGCGGGACGGTAGTCAGCTACTGCCGCCGCTTTGATGATGATATCCTGCTCATCACTCACCGCCGTAACGGCTTCGTACATATCCTGAGCAGTTGTTACATTAACGGTCTTTACGAACATCGGAGGCGTAAGCGCGGTATGTCCGCTCACAAGCGTAACGTCCGCACCCTTCAGCATTGCCGCCTTCGCTATCGCATAACCCATTTTGCCTGAAGAATGATTTGTTAAATATCTTACGGGATCTAAAGCCTCCTGCGTAGGCCCTGCGGTGACTAGCACCTTTTTGCCTTTAAGGGTCTTTTCGCAGGCGATCTCTCTTAATATATATTGCATGAGGATCTCGGGTTCGGGCATTTTTCCTTTACCGGTATCGCCACAGGCCAGATAACCGCTGGCGGGCTCAATGACCTCAAAACCGTAGCCTTTCAGCTTTGAAATATTGTCCTGGACCACACGGTTTTCAAACATATGCGTATTCATGGCCGGAGAGACCATTACCTTGCATGTGCATGCCAGGACCGTTGTCGTAAGCATGTCGTCTGCAATACCGTTTGCCAGCTTTCCGATAACGTCGGCGCTTGCCGGCGCGATCATGACCAGATCGGCCTTTTTCCCGAGGGAAACGTGGCCGACCTGGAACTCGAAGTTCCGGTCAAATGTATCAGAAATACATTTGTTTCCTGTCAGGGTCTCAAATGTTATGGGATTTATGAAATTTTCGGCGTTCTTCGTCATCAGCACATGAACGTCCGCGTGCTGCTTTACCAGCGCGGATGCCAGATATGCCGTCTTATATGCAGCGATGCTGCCGGTCACGCCAAGTATTACTGTCTTCCCTTTTAACATCTGAGTCTCCCTCTGCTTATTCCGCAGTATTTTCCTTAAGCTTGTTCACTTCTTCGTCGATCTTTTTCTTATCTATGCGCTGATACAGAAGCTCTGCCTTCGGGATCGTTTTTCCTCCCTGGATATGCTTGATCTCCCAGAGATTATCGATGCCGAGCCAGCTTTCGACCTTCTCCGATGATCCCGGAGCGAACGGATGGAACAGAACTGCCAGATTGGCAATGATCTGCGCGCAGTTGAAAAGCGTTTCGGCACATTTTGCCGGATCTTCCGTCCTTGTGGTCCACGGCTTTTCGCTGTCGTAATATTTGTTTCCAAAGTTCACCAGCGCGAAAATGGCGTCCATGGCGTTTCTGAATTCGCCATGCTCGATGCATTCTCCGACCTTCGTGTATGTCTCGTCTATCTGTTTTTCGATCTCCGGAT
This sequence comes from uncultured Lachnospiraceae bacterium, assembly GCA_902795795.1. Classification (GTDB taxonomy): domain Bacteria; phylum Bacillota; class Clostridia; order Lachnospirales; family Lachnospiraceae; genus Alectryocaccobium. The sequence continues at coordinate 2,763 of CADBMM010000196.1, forward strand.
CGAGTTTTCCTTCCGGAATGATATCTTCATTATATTTATTAATGAAGGCAAGCGTACGGTTTACGAAGTTTCCGTATGCGCCGACAAGCTGGCTGTTATGGAAGGTTATGAAGTTTGACCATGAGAAATCCGAATCCTTGCTTTCCGGCCCGTAGGCAACGAAGAAGCATCTGATAAGGTCGGCGTCATAGTTGTCGATCAGGTAAGGCATCCATATAGCCCAGTTCCTGCTGGTAGATATCTTTTTCCCTTCGAGCGTCATGTATTCGCTGGAAACGATCATATCCGGCAGATGCATGTGGTTATGGGAAATAAGCAGGGACGGCAGGATGATCGTGTGGAACGGGATGTTGTCCTTTCCGTGTACATAATAGTGATAGCTGTTGTTCCAGTATTCAAGGAAATCCTGTCCCGTCTCTTCGCAGTATATCTTCGTCATTGACAGATATCCGAGCACGGCCTCGAACCAGACATATATCTTCTTATCTTCATAGCCCTTAAGCGGGATATCGATTCCCCAGTCCAGATCTCTTGTGGCCGCTCTGTCCTGAAGGCCGCTTTCGAGATATTTTTTGGACTCGTTGCAGGCGTTGAACCTCCAGTTGTCATGTTCGTCCACGAACTTCTCAAGCTCTTCCTTTAAAGGAAGGATGTGCAGATACAGCTGCTTTGAAGGACGAAGCTCCGGCTCTGACCCGCAGATCGCGCAGCGGCGGTTGAGAAGACGTTCGGGCTCAAGAAGAGATCCGCAGCTATCGCACTGGTCGCCTCTTGCCTCTGCTCCGCATACGGGGCAGGTACCGTTTACATATCTGTCCGGCAGGAACTTTTCGCAATGCGGGCAGTATACCTGCATCTCTTCGCGCTCATAAAGGCTGCCGTTATCAATAAGATCCTTAAAGAAGCCTTTGACGAACTCCTCATGTCTCGGATCCATTGTGTTTTTATATTCCGTAAAGGTGCATTTCAGGCGTTTGAAGCAGTCGTCAAATTCCTCATGATACTTCTGCGCAATAGATTCCGGGCTTACGCCTTCTTTATTGGCGCGGACCGATATCGGTGTTCCGTGGCAGTCACTGCCCGAAACATATGCGACCTCGTCGCCTTTTGCGCGGTGATATCTTGCAATTACGTCTCCCGGAAGCAGAGCCGCCATATGCCCTATATGGAGGGAACCGTTAGCGTATGGCCATGCGCCACCTATCATGATTTTTTTCATATTATATATACCTCGTGATTATAGTTAGGGAAAACGCTGGTTCGATCAGCACTTCCTTCGATTTTCCGGTTAATACTAACATTCTTCAATGATAAAATCAACCCGCCGGAGGCCGCCGTGTTCTTTTTGTCAGTCTGCGGGATGCAGCTGTTTTTCTTCCAATACAATTATACCTTGCTTCACGCCTCACTCCCTTTGAAAACTTTCACCGATAATTATTAAATGATTTATCTCTGCATAACTTTTAGGTTATCTTACCTTTGAGCAAATAAATATCTTTATTTTACGGGCTTTAAAGTATATAATGTGCTTGTAGTGCGGCAAAAGCCGCTAAGCATTAATGTATACATTATTAAAGGAGGAATATTGTTATGGCTTACATGCCCCTTGACAAGAGCAAGCTCTACCTCGAGACTGAAAAAATGCCGAAGATCTGGGATCTTTCCCAGCCCTGGGGATGGGATACCCCGCTTTGGCCGTTCCCCGGCGCACGTTCAGACCTGAACTTCCCGAGAGGACAGTATCTTGAGAGATTCCACAAGAGAACCAACACCTATACTGGTACTCTTCATGCAGCTACACACTGCGACGCTCCGAACCATACTCTTCATGAGGAAGAAGTAGATCGCGCTCGCTATGGTTACACTCTTGACGAGATCCGTCTTGAGCACTGCATCGGCTCTGGTGTTATCGTTGACCTTACCTGGATGTATGATGAGTTTGAAAAAGCTTTCAACGCAGCAGGCGGCGACCCGGCTAAGATGGGTGAATGGGCAGAGACACCGGACAAGAAGGGTGTTATCTGGCACATCATCACTCCGGAAGATGTTCAGGCTGCTCTTGACAAAGACGGACTTGAGATCCGCCCGAACGATATCGTTGTTCTGAACACAGGTTTCCATCGCTATTGGCGTATCAACAACGATAAGTACTTCAACTACTATCCCGGAAATGGCCCGGAACTTGCTAAATGGCTTATGTATGAGAAGAAGATCAAAGGTATCGCTGGTACCTATGGCGCTTCTGACTCCTGCGTATGGCATTGCCCGTGCAAAGAACAGATGCCTTGGCTGTACAACAACTACAAACTTGCTACAGGCCGTGATATCGACGTTGACTATCCGGATTA
>CADBMM010000197.1 GCA_902795795.1 uncultured Lachnospiraceae bacterium
GCTATCAATGCCAGCGATAATGCTGTCATTGTCGGACTGACATTATTCTACGCCGTCCTTTCTGTCGTCTCGCTCATCCTTGGCGACGTACTCATGGGCATCGTAGATCCGCGTATCAACTATACGGCTAAAGCGAGGTAAACAGTATGAATGAGAGAATCGATTTAAGAGATACCGGCTTCACGGACGAAGAACTGTTTACCCGTGTAGACAACGACGCGCTCGCGGCCGAGAAGATAACGGCACCGAGATACAGCTACTGGCACTCGGTATTCCGTGTATTCTTCAAAAATAAGCTTAATATAATTATTCTTGCCATCCTTGTCGCAATGGTCCTGTTTGCTTATATTTATCCGCATTTTGCGAATTATGATAAATACAGCAACGTTCTTGCGGAAGGACTTAAGCATCTGTCACCGTCGGAAGCGATAGCGGCTCATCCGGATGATAATCCGATCCACTGGGTCCTTGGTTCCGGCGGCGTAGGTGAATCCACCTTTGATGCCATCTGGACCGGTTCCAGGATATCGATGTCACTTGCATTTATCTGCGCACTTATCAACATGACGATCGGTATCCTGGTTGGAGCGATCTGGGGCTTTTCCAAGAAGTTCGGTATGTTCATGCAGGAGGTATACAACATCCTCGGCAACATACCTTACATCCTTCTTATTTCCGTAGTCGTTATGATACTGAGCGCAAGCTTCTGGTCAATGGTATTTGCCCTGACGATCACGGGCTGGCTTGCCATAGCGTACTTCATACGAACCCAGGTAATAATCATAAGGGACCGCGAATATAATCTCGCATCCAGATGTCTTGGAACTTCGATATTCAAGATCGCCATCAAGAACATCATGCCTTTTATGATCTCTATCATCGTTACTCTGGCAGCAACCGAGATCCCGTTATATATTTCATATGAGGTGTTCTTAAGCTATATCGGACTGACAATGTCGGATATCTCGCTTGGACGTCTTATCGGAACAGCGCAGCCTTCAATGTTCACGCCGGGTATGCAGATCGAATTCTGGGCGCCTGTAGCAGTAACAGCCGTTATCACTATCGTGCTTTATGTCGTTGGACAGAACCTTGGTGATGCGGCCGACCCGAGAACGCATATGTGAGGTGGCTGCTATGGAAGAGAGAAGAAAGATATTATCAGTTAAGGATCTGGTGGTCAAATTCCATGTCCGCGGCAGAGTGCTTACAGCAATCCGCGGAATATCACTGGATATTTACGAAAATGAATCTATTGCCATAGTTGGTGAGTCGGGCTGCGGCAAATCCGTTTTTACCAAGACGTTCGCGGGAATGCTCGATGACAATGGATTTATCGATCAGGGAAAGATCATTTACAATGACCCCGAGTTATCCGATACCAAAGCTCCGCTGAATGATGATGCACGGAGAATGATCGCTGCGTCTGCCGCGAAACTGAATGAGTACTCAAAACTCGAATCAGGCGGACAGCTTTACAAGGAGATCACCAGGCTCAAAGAAGAGAAGATCTCCATTACCGAGCTGACAAGGGAAGAGGCCAGGGCTTATGATGATAAGCTCGGCGAGCTGGTATATGACCGTACTCAGCTTTTCAACCTCAAGCAGACCTTCGATACCAAGCATGAGAAGGATAAGATAAAGGATGCTGCAGCAAAGCTTAAAGAGTTTGACGCTCAGATAAAGACACTGCAGGATGAAAAGAAAAAAGCATCCGATGAAAAAAAGGCACGTGTAACGGCAGATCCGAATGCTTTCGCGAATATCGATAAAAAGATAACTGAGCTTGAGAAACAATATACTGAAGCAATAAAGGCGGAGATATCTGAGGATACAAAAAAACGTAATGAGATCTTCGCTAAGGAGATCTACCTTTCGGTCGCCCGTTATCCACGCGGAAAGCGTGTTAAATATACCAACATGCTTTGCGAGGAATTTAAAAAGGCGATGCAGAAGGGTGACGATCTGAGCAATGAGACCGTGCTTAACGATCTTTTTGACAACGTCGTTTTCCGTGTTGCCTATCTTGATGAAACGGCAGATACGATACATGGAAACTGCATACTGAATCTTGCGAAATTCCAGTACAAAAAGGACTGGGCAAAGATCCGCGGAGAACGTATCGCGACTGTATTCCAGGATCCCATGACATCGCTTAACCCGATCCTTACCATCGGAGAGCAGATAACTTCGATCATTCTTAAACATCAGGACTGCTCCGAGATTGAGGCCCGTCAGAGAGCGATGGTCATGATGAAAAAGGTCGGTATTCCAAATGCCGAAGACCGTTTCGGTGATTATCCGTTCCAGTATTCCGGCGGTATGAGACAGCGTATAGTCATAGCGATAGCTCTTTCCTGCCAGCCTAAGATCCTTATCTGTGACGAACCGACCACGGCACTTGACGTTACGATCCAGGCACAGATCCTGAGACTCTTAAAGAGCCTCCAGAAGGAACTGAACTTCACGATAGTATTTATTACGCATGACCTTGGCGTTGTTGCGAACATCGCGGACAGGGTCGCAGTTCTCTACGCCGGACAGATCGTGGAACTTGGAAAGGTAGACGAGGTGTTCTATGATCCGAAGCATCCTTATACCTGGGCGCTTCTTTCCAGTCTCCCGCAGCTCGTGCAGAGAAATACGAAGCTTTATTCCATTACGGGTACGCCGCCAAGTCTGTATAACCAGATCGTCGGCGATCCGTTTGCGCCAAGAAATCCTTACTGCATGAAGATCGACACCGTAAAGGAACCGCC
>CADBMM010000198.1 GCA_902795795.1 uncultured Lachnospiraceae bacterium
ATGCCGGCGACCGGGGTCGAACCGGTACGAGCATCACTGCTCACGGGATTTTAAGTCCCGGGCGTCTGCCAATTCCGCCACGCCGGCTTGTGTCATCTGACAGAAATGCATTATAGACTATATGCTTAAAAAATGCAATAAAAATAAAATTCACAGACTGTCCTGCTGATTTAAAAACAGCTTTAGCGATCCACGTTCCTTACTTTATTCCAGTCGATCTCTTCCAGCGTGTGCGGCTTCAGTTTTTCCGCAGGCATTCCCAGGGCCAGCAGCCCTGCGATACGGAATTTTTCCGGATACTTCTTCTGTTTTGCATGATCTCCAGCAATTCCATACTTTCACCCTTCCGCTGATCAAACAATCATGAAAAAAACGCCGGCAGAGGCTGTCCCCTGCCGGCAGTTATACATCACTCTTTACAGAAATTTGCAGAGATATTTAACGACCCTGCACATCTGGCAGGTATATGAATACTCGTTATCATACCATGCAACTACCTTGGCAAGTGTCTTACCTTCTTCAAGAGGCATTACCTTTGTCTGAGTAGCGTCAAAGCAGGAGCCCTCTTCCATGCCGATGATATCGGTCGAAACGATCGGATCTTCGGTGTATGCATAGGACTCATTAACAGCTGCCTTCATATATGCATTGATCTCATCAGCAGTTACTTCCTTGTCAAGGACAGCAACAAGCTCGGTAAGAGATCCTGTCGGTGTCGGAACTCTCTGAGCAGCGCCGTCAAGCTTGCCGTTCAGTTCAGGGATAACTTTGCCGATAGCTTTAGCTGCGCCTGTGGTGTTGGGAACGATATTATATGCGCTCGCACGTGCTCTGCGAAGATCACCTTTCTTATGGAATGCATCAAGAGGTTCCTGATCTCCTGTGTAAGCGTGAATAGTTGTCATATATCCCTTAACGATAGGAGCCAGCTTGTTAAGATTGTAAGCCATCGGTGCCAGGCAGTTCGTGGTGCATGAAGCTGCGCTGATGAATTTGTCATCGGCTTTAATAACATCTTCATTTACGCCATAAACGACGGTCGGCATATTATCTCCAGGTGCGGAAACAACGACCTTTTTAGCGCCTGCATCGATATGTGCCTGTGCTTTTTCAGCTGATTTATAAACGCCTGTGCAGTCAATAACGATATCGACATTAAGATCTTTCCACGGGATCTTGGATGCATCACGTTCTCCGGTTATTGCTACTTCATAATCGCCGATCTTTATGGATTTCTCAAGAGCAACTACATCTTTAGCCTTCTCAAATCTCCCATAAGTTGAATCGTACTTAAGGAGATGAGCGATCTCATTTGTCGGATGTGAACAGTTTATTGCAACAACTTCACACTGATCGTCATTGAACAGTCTTCTGAAGGCAAGTCTTCCTATTCTTCCGAATCCGTTAATTCCAACTCTTGTTTTTCCCATTTTATAAACCTCCTAATACCTTATATTACTGATATAGATCACTAAGTGATCAATGCAGGCATAGTCCTGCTCTAGTAATATTTTTTTCTGCATTTTATTATACCCTTTTATTCGAAAAATACAATAACCTGATGAAAGAGTGAGATAATTAGTGTAAAAATGCACAAAAATAACGATCTTAAGGCAGGTTCGTTCATCCTCCGATATGGTTCACGACCGAGGAAGTATCAGAAAAATCCGACCAGTCAGTCTTTTCATTGAAGAACGTCACTTCTCCGCCGGCCGCATCAATAGTACCGGAAGCATACCTTTCTCCACTTCCGTCTGTTGCAACAGTCATGTTCCCAGAAATGATCTCGATATCTTTAAGCATATATCTGTCAGTTTTTATCTCTTTTACAGTATAAGTTCCGACGGGAATATCAGTAAGGATCACCGAACGTGCCACACTGCCGACTGCCGCTTCAGATGCAGTAAATCCTCTTGCCGCATCGCCTGCGGTGCTTACGTTTTTCACATCGGCAAAGCTGATCATCCGGTGATAAACCACAGGGTCTCCTTTGATGTCTGTGCCGCTGATCTCGAACACAAAGCTTTGTTCGCCATGTTCGATGACAAGATCTCCAAGCGGGACTGTTTTATTTATTTTCAGCCGGGTCATCTGCCTGGAGTTATACCAGATATTCCCATCGACGCAGGGCTCTCCTGTTTCGGAAATACAGAATATGAAATCTGTCTGCCCGTCGTATTCCAGAGTAAAATACCGTTCATTCAAATCTGCTGCAACATAGCCTTCAGGCGCCTTTTCTTCAACTATCCTGAATTTACCTTTATTTGAGTGCGAATAACTGACAGATGCGGAATATGAACCGTCTTTATTATCCGTCAGATCCGAAAGAGGAACATATCCTCCCGAGGCAGAGTCATATTGCTCAAGTCTGAACAACGCTCCCTCAAGATCTTCCTTAGTCAGACTGTCCTTTTTGTATATGGTAACAGTGCCTTCAGCTTTTCCTCTTGTATAGTATCCGAATACGTCGACATCGCTTATCTGAGAAGACTGCCCTTTATAGGTTTCAAGGCTAAGATACCCGAGGCCAGCCGTAACCGAAGCCGTATTGATCTTTGAATAGCCGGCTATCGCGTCGACCCCCGGAAAAGCCTCTCCCGTGAACATTTCCGAAGCTCCTGTAGAAGAATTCTCGAACCAGAAATGAAAAATAACATCGGAGTCTCCCATAAAGGCGGGATCATTTTTATAAAACTGCATCTGATACAGGCCTTCGGCGACCCTGGTCATTATTCCCGTAGTCATACCGGCAACATTCGCCTGATTCCATGCGGTCAGTCTGATGCTGTCATATCCCGCATTTCCGAAGTTAACATTCCTGAGCGATACAGTGATCGTCCCGTCTCCGGCATCGTAAAAATCAAGCGTTCCAGATGCAGCAGATAAATCGGATAAAGTCCTGGCACGCATCAGCCCGGAATTTACTATCTGGCTCATGCTGTCAAAAGAATAAACAGCTCGCACCTTATCAGCAAATGGGTCCGCCGCCATGACCGAGCTTATATTAACGGTAAATGCTTCCCCAGGCGTGACAGCTCCAACGGTGTCCGGTCCTGCCACAGCTGAATAAGTATTCTGTCCGACCTTTTGGAGTTGTACAGTACTGCTCTGCCCGCCGCATACCAGTTCCATCCGCAGGGTATCATGTCCGGATGCGCCAAAATCAACGCCGTAAACTGTGACGGCCAGATAGTCTCCCTGACTTTCAGAGATCCTCTCAATGGACACGCTTCCTGAAAAACCGTCAGCACTGCTTATATGCCCCGCCGACAGATCGAACCAGCCTTTAAAATCATATCCTGCATATGAATTGTAATTATTGGTGAACAGATATCTGTATGCATTCTCTTCTGCAGTATTGGCGTAATATGCGACCAGTTTATCAGCCGGAGCAACAGCATCCGCGGGAGGTATCTCACCGTTTGGCGAATCTATCAGATGGTATTTTATTCTGACAGTCGGTGCCGAAAACGTAGTCTTTACTGCACCGTTACCGCTAACATAATAAGTGAGCATGAGAGGATCAGCCGCACCCGATCTGAATGTGAGGCCAAGTCCGCGGTCCAGCGAAAAGTTATCGTTGCTGGTCGATCCGACATATGTTTCGCCGCTTTCCAGCGCATAAACCTCCGATGCCGAGGTCGTATAAAGCGATATCACAGGATCTTTATGTGAAAAGCTACCCGTATCATGCCATGTCGGAAGCAGATTTCCGCCGAAATCGGTTATCGCTCCTATCTGCCATCTGTCCACGAAGTCGATATCATTGAGGAAGGTATAACCATTTACGTCTACCGCTCCGGATGCGGTAAAGGTATAAGGATCTACTGCCAGGGCAGTACCTGCCTCGTAAAAGTAAAATGCCATACATGTGTAACGATACACATTACTGGGATAAAGCGACGAATACTGATTATAAATGAACATCGATCCGTTCCGGCTCCCGTATAATGTTCCGACAGCCGATAAAGTTCCGTTCATGCCGTCCTGTATATCAGTCACGCAGTTCGTCCAGAGATATATCCTCGTCGTAAGGACACGGTTCTGCCCGTTTATCATAAAGCATCCACTGGCCGGCATATCGATATACGATCCCGAAGATATAGCCTCCGGCAGTGAAACTGCGGAAACTGTCCTGTAATATTCAGGGATGTCCGGTGTTAAAAAATTGGTTGCCATAAATCCCTGTTTTTCCGCCCCTATCCCGGGGCCAAATATTACTCCGTCATACGGTACGGAATGGAATATGCCTGATCCGTATTCCCAGCTTACAGGCGTTGTTTCCATGTCGTTCGTTCCGGCAGCCGCGGACTTAGGTGATGCAGAAAAGAGACGGAAAGCCGACCCATCCGGAATGACTTCCGGTACTTCTTCTGCCGCTCCGTTTCCGCCGGCATAATTCACGGGGACAAGTTCCGGAAAGCTGCTGTTTGTGACGTTAAGTTCATCGATCCCGGCAACATCCCCGTTATCTGCCTGAAACGCTACAGCGTCAGTAAACCATACGGTGATAAGCGAATCCTGTTCTGAAAGGGAAACATAATAAGCATCCTCCTGCCACATCAAAATATCACTGTCATACGCCCCGTACAGCTCCTCCGCAGAAAACAGGCTGCAGAAATATCCTGCATCCGGCACGACATCTATCCTTACAAGAGCGCCGCTTTCGACAAGGTAATAATCATATTCTGCTTCCTTTACGACCATACGCGTCCGTGCCGGCTCCGTAGTTTGCGTAAGCGCCGGTTCCGTTATCTGGCCATCTTCAGATACTGATATGTATTCACTGTTCCGAAGATCATCAGAAATCGGCATGTCTTCAAAACTCAGGGCATCTCCTTCACCAGGAATATTTTCAATGTCCTGCACATCACCTGCAGTCGTCACATCGTTTCCCAATTCCGCAGCATATTCCTCTACCACTGCTGCTCCAGGCAATCCGGACGGATATCTTTCGTCTTCTGGTCCGATCTTCTCGGCGCACGATTCATCAATATAAATGCTGCCGCTTCCGACCTTTCTGACAGCCAGCCACTTCTGCCCTTCATGGAGAGTTTTCCCGGTTTCAACAATAGCCAGTTCTTCCTCCTCCACTGACACTTCTTCTGAATCAGATGTACTGTCATCCGACTCCCCAACGGTTATGTCATCGCCGCTGCCGGTTTCTGCTGCACTGCTGTCAGATAATAAACTACTGTCATCAGCTGACACAAAACTTACACCTGTTCCCTCAGTACTGCCGCCTGATGATGCGCTGCCGCCGCCTGACAATGCACTGCTGCCGCCTTCAGCTGCTTGATTGCTGTCTGACTGGTTTATTATGCTTGCGCCATTTCCCGCGGCATCCGTACTTCCTGCAGATGTTTCTGCATTTATCTCTTCAGTATCCGATGTTTCCGCAATTACATCCGGCACTTCCTGCGCATATGTGGAATTCAGGCCTGCCTCCTGCCCGTATTCACTGATCCCGTTTTCAGAGACATATGATGTGCTGACGCCGGCATTTTCTTCTGTATTTATTTCAAGATCCGGTCCGGCTCCGAAAGCGGAAGCCGTCCCGGATACTGCTGACGCAAACAGGCATAATGCCATTAATACGCCAGCCGTAGTTCTGGATAGTTTTTTCATACCATTTCCTCTTCAAAGGTTAGTCCGGAGCTTTCCTGCCCGGGTTTTCATGTATCATCCGGCTCCGGCGATACAACTCTGCAGACAGCAGAGTCTTTTTTGCCGTCACGTACAGGTACCAGTGTAATTATCAGCAACACTGCTATTACCGTAATTATGGCTATCCTGCCTTTTTTGCTTGCTGCGAAAGCTGCCGCATATCCTGCATAGGGTATCTGGAATACGGCTTCTCCGATATAGTTTTCCGGCACGACCGTAATGCCGTCTGAAACATCATTCGCGTCACCCTGCGTTTCCAGTCCTTTTTCCGTCACTGAAACGACCCTGTGGATGACAGTCATTCCGCCTGGCGTATCAAAGCACACCACATCTCCTGTTTCTATTCCGGAAAGACCTGATCTGCAGTCCACGATCTCCAGAGAACCTGTATGTATGAACGGTTCCATGGAACCTGATCTGACGACATAAAACCGGTAGCCTGCCAGATATAAAAACATGACCGATGCGGCCGCAGCCAGCACCGCGGTGACCAGGATCACCCTGACCGCAGCAGATACTTTTCCGGATAATTTCCCTGTATTAATAAGATCGTCTCCTCTTTTTAATTATTGCTCCTGCGGCTGCAGCGGCAGTCGCTGCCAGCACGATAATATATATCCCGGTTCCGTTGTTATCTCCGGTATTCGGATTTTTGCCTGAATATACGGTAGTAATATTGCGTTCGATCGTTTCAGCCGCGAATATCCACCGGACCTCTGAAGCATTTAAAGAATAAGCATTCGTCAGCTCCTTCGGTACATCCAGCGAAAATGTAAGGGTGCCTGTCCCGCCCGGCATGACCGTGCCAAGAAGGGCTGCTGCCGCGCGTCCTTCAAGGGATCTTCCTGTCAGCGGGCCTTGATAGATCAGCCTGCTTCCGTTTCCGGTATCTGCTCTCAAAGTCAAAGCGATCTTCTCAAGCAACTCGTCCTCCTCAGGACAGGCTGTATAGAAATAGAGATCCACGGCCTTTCCGCCCGTATTTTTAAGCGATACAGTCTGCTCAAATACATCTCCGGGCATTACGAAAGGTAGATTTGAAAACAGGTCGTTCCGGTTGACGAACAGCTGCTCCGCACCGCCAAGATATGTGACCCTTAATGCTCCATTTCCCAATATTCTTCCAGAGACTGAGTATTCCTTCGTGATACTTGCATCTTCAATCACGATGGACCCCCACGGGGCATCGGAAGCGAGATCCGGTGTGAAATTCTCTGCCTGCACCGCCTGTGCAAATACATTCAGTTCGATTGCCATATTCTCATTATCCTGGGGAAAATCGACCGGCACATTAAAGCCTTCGAAGAATGATATAACGCTGCCGTTTTCCAGTACCTCCGTATAGTAGTAATAACCGTCTGCCGGGTTATATACCCACTCGTCCGGGATACCATAGATCTCCAGTTCATCATTGAACTCGGTGAATGAACAGGACGCCCTTACATAGCATGGACAGCCCTTGTTTACGATCTCATAAACATTTTCTATCGTTTCCCCCGGCAGAAGATACGGCATCTCTTTCTCGGATCCGTCGGTATTTCCGCCTGCCTTCTCGCGCAGGTCTATCTCGATCACGCCGGTCTCGATATGCTGGGTAGTGCTGACGCTTGTTTCTCCATATACCGGCATGCAGCTAAGCATAAATACAATTCCGGCCGCAGCGACGACAGCGAATGATCTTCCGTCATGAACAGGTCTCATCGATCTGCGGCCTGCCTTCTTATATTCTGAATTCGCGGACATCATTTACCTCCCCATGCATCGAATGCATTTGTACTTCCTGCCGCCTGGCGGCTTTCCTGCACGATATAAATATCAAATGCATGGATCTTCTCCGCGGCGGCGTTTTCCGATACTTTCACAGACGTAAAAAGCGGTGAAGTCGTTTCGCCTGTTTCAAGGATATCGTCGTAATACCACCATCCGCCGTCGTATCGCCAATGTCCGGTGTCATAATCCACCTCGCAGAGTTCTTCCATATCGCTTTCCGAGAAGTATGCCGCTGCCCGGACATAACAGTCGTTAGGCCCGTTATTCATTATCGCCACAGTCTTTTCAATTACTTCCCCCGGCTCGGGCACGCCCGGATCTTCGAAGCTTTCCGTTATTGAAGTATTCACTCCGCCCGGAGTAAGCAGGTTTACGGCCGCATCCGCATCCGAAAACCACGCTGAAGCCATCTGGCTTCCTGTAAGTGCAGCGGCTGCAGCTGCCGATAAAAGGATCATATTTCTCTTTTTCATAACAAATCCCTTTTATGCTATGTCTGTAGATTCATCCTCGCCTGTTCTGTCATCTGCGGCGGGCGCCTGGTTTTTTATGATCTGCCACGCCCCGTCAGGAGTATCCGTCGACAGCCCGTCCGCCTGGATCGCGAATGCGGTTACCGTGATCTCCTTTTGTGTATTTTCAAGGCCTTGATCCTCGACAATGTTTGCAAATGTTACGCTGTCAAAAAGCGATCCGGACAGATCGCCGGCGGCAACTCTTTCAAGGGTAGAGCTGCTGTCACCTGTATATGCGTATGTATATACATTTAACGCACCCTTGGTCTCTTTGCTTCCGATCTGAGTCCAGCCGTTGTTTATCGTGCAGCTGAACAGTTCGGTATCAGCTGCAGAATTCTTTATTCCATTTGCATCTACTGTGACTACATTCGCTGTGGGGATCCCGATCTGCATATAAACAAAGGCATCGTTGTTTCCGGTATTTAATATCTTCGGATCTTTTTCGATAGTTTTTCCGGGAGTGATATTTACACCTTCATCTTCATCGAAACCAGGCTCCTGAAGATCGATCTTTACTGAGCCTACAGTGAATGTATTGACTGCCGAATCGGCGTCTGTAAAATACGCAAATGCGCCGCCTGCAAGAAGAGCTGTTCCAAGCAGTCCGGCAAGTGCAAGAGTTCCGGTTTTTTTGATTTTATTCATGATTTTTTCTCCTTAAAAATAGACGTTTAGGTCACCTTTTCAGCGCTGAAATAAAGGTGTATATAGCATCGAAAGTAACACTTTCGCTACTTGCATGCTTTATTTAGTTAAAACGGTTTTGGAAATCCTTCTGCAGGAATTGCAGAAGCTTTTCTGAAAAAATAAGACAGAGCTGTTTTGCTCTGTCTTATTTATAACTCATTATTCAGTTCGTGTCAACATATTTTTATACGTTTTTGCGATATGTGCAATTACGCATATCCTGCGTCATAGCATTATTGTCCCCTGAACTTATCAATGACATCCTGGAGCGCGAAATAATTCTCTTCTATATCGCCTTTAAACACAGCCGATCCCGCAACTATTATATTTGCCCCTGCGTCGAGGATAGTCTCCAGATTGTCCTTGTTCACCCCGCCGTCGACCTCGATCATGATATCGGGATAACCGGCATCTTCTATCATGCAGCGGAGTTTTCTGATCTTCTTTGTCATATACGGAATATACGACTGACCGCCAAATCCCGGGTTGACCGACATAAGCAGGATGAGGTCCGCCTTGGAAAATACGTTTTCGACCATGCAAAGTGGCGTTGCCGGATTAAGCGCCACGCCGGCTTCCATCCCGGCGTCGTGTATCTGCCCCAGCACCCTGTCCAGATGTTTGCAGGCTTCTGCATGGACAGTCACAAGCTGGGCCCCGGTCTCCTTCATATCGGTTATGTATCTGCCGGGATCCTCGACCATCATATGCACGTCGAAATACATATCGCTTTCTTTTCTGATGTTGCTTATTACCGGCATGCCAAAAGAAATGCTCGGCACGAACATGCCGTCCATTACATCTATATGCAGCCACTCGCAGCCGCAGTTCTCCACTATTGAGATCTGCTCTCCGAGCCTGTTGAAATCTGCTGATAAAATTGATGGTGCGAGCTGGTATATCATGGCTCATTCTCCTGATATTGTTTTATATTAAATACCGATCTGAGCGGTCTTCTTTAATACCTGTGTTTTTCGGCTTCTTTCAGTTCTCCGAATATCTGCACATAAGAAGCATATCTTTGCTTTCTTACCTTACCTTCCGCGACAGCTTCCTTAAGTGAGCAGCCGGGCTCGTCCACATGTACACACCCGTCAAATCTGCATTTTCCTTCATAAGGAAGAAATTCCGGGAACAGAAACCTGAGTTCCTCTTTTTCCATCTCCTCATGTTCAAAGGAAGTAAACCCGGGCGTGTCACAGATATACGTTTCTTCCCACGCTTCGAAAAGCTCACTGTGCCTGGTGGTGTTTTTGCCCTTTCCGAGCTTTTTGCTTGTCTGCCCGGTCTCCATTTCGGCATCGGGAACAAAATGATTTATAAACGATGATTTGCCGACTCCCGAAGGTCCGGCGATCACGGTAGTCTTTTTATCCAGGACCTGCTTCACAGGCTCCAGTCCGATCCCGTTTTTTACCGAACACGCAAACGTCTCGTATCCGGCATCTTTATAAATTCCTGTCCATTCGGATGCGGAAGCTTCATCCGTAAGATCGTTCTTATTAAAACAGATCTTTACAGGCAGATCCTGCCGTTCCATCTGTATAAGAAAACGGTCCAGCACTCCGGCGCCGGGCTTCGGATCCTCCAGTGCAAATATAAGAAGCGCCTGATCGACATTCGCTACCTGCGGCCTGTAAAGCTCGCTTTTCCTGGGCAGGATATGCACGATATTCGCTTCCATATCCTTTTCATGAGTCAGCTCGATCTCAACATCATCGCCGACAAGAGGCTTTATTCCTTCTTTTCTGAAGATACCTTTTGCCCTGCATTCATAGATGCCGGATCCCACTACTTTTACGTAGTAGAATCCGGCTATCCCTTTAACTATTTTTCCTGTCATATTTATCAGAACATGACCTCATATACATCGATAACGTTATTCGCGTAATCCAGTACCTGAAGGGTACCGCTTGTGGAACCCGGAGCTCCGTAGATCGTGAGTACGAGCGGCTCTGAGTTGTCGGGCCACGGATCGTCGGCAGCCTGATAAACTACCGTTGCGATTCCGTTCTGAACGAACTGTACCGTGACAAAATCTCCCGGATAAGAATAAGGCTCATATATCGCGAACGTCGTATATATTCCTGAATTACCGTAAAGCTCGGCATTGATGCCTGCTATCGGTGCTGCGATGTTGGGGTCAGTAACAGGCTGAACTGTATTCTGGGCTCCCTCAGCGCCCATACTTACATAGATATATACTGTCGTTCCGGGTGTAACAGAACTTCCTTCGGTCGGGCTGATGCTTATTACCCTTCCTACCTCGATATCACTGGCCTGAAGCGTTGCCTGTGAAACAAGGCCAAGGCTCGTGAGTGCATTTTCCGCATCGGTCTGAGTTGCTCCGACAATTCCCTGCGGAATGATAACATTAGTACCGCCGGCAGAAACAACTACGTTTATAGTACTTCCGGATTTGATCATTGTGCCCTTAAGCGTCTCCTGATATACGATCTGTCCGGCAGCATAGTTATCGGAATTCTGGGTTCCCGACTGTTTTACGGAAAGGCCGTACTGAGACGCCAGTTCCTGCGCTTCCTCAAGCGTCTTTCCGATGAAATCCGGCACCTCGACCATGCCTGCCGTATCATCCTGAGTGGGGATGATGGTCACGGCCTGGGTCGGCTCGGTCCTCGTGCCAGAGCCTGAAGGTGAGCCTCCTCCGAACAGACCGGTAAGATTGCCCACGATAACTATAAGGATAACGACGATAACAGCTCCGATAAGGAACGCTCCGATCGTAATTCCCTTTTCAAGCCTTGAGCTTACGGCATCCTCTTCTTCGACAGTCCTCGGTCTTTTCTTTATTTCCGGTTTGTATTTTCTTACCTTCGGCTCTTCATCGATATCGTCGAGATCTATGACCTCTTCTGCTTTTTTACGTGTCAGAGCCGCTTTTGCTCTCTCAAGTCTGGCCTTTTCGATCCTGACTTTTTCTTCGGCAACTGCCTTACCCGATCCTGTCGAATAGGATGTGGCTGACGGCGTCCCTGCTCCGGCTGGCGTTCCGGCTGAGACCGGCGCGATCTTCACGAAGTTGCCCTGCGGATCCATAAGGGACTTTTTCAGATCATCTATGAGCTCGCCCATGTTCGCATATCTGCGGTCCGGGTTTTTCTGGGTACATTTGAGAATGATCTGCTCAAGCGCATACGGAAGATCCGAAGTATATCTTGAAGGCGGAATGATCTCCTCCTGAAGATGCTTTATCGCGATGGATACCGTGGTATCCCCGTCAAAAGGCACCCTGCCGGTCACCATTTCATACATGGTGATACCCAGGGAATAAATATCGCTCTTGGCGTCGGAAAAGCCTCCTCTTACCTGTTCCGGCGAGCTGTAATGGACCGATCCCATGACATTCGCCGTAATGGTATTGGAATTCGTGGCTTTTGCGATACCGAAATCGGAAAGCTTTACCTTTCCGTCTGTCGATATGATTATATTCTGAGGCTTTACGTCTCTGTGGATAATACCCTGGTTATGGGCTGCTTCAAGACCCAGCGATACCTGGATGGCAATGCTTGTCGCCTCCTTTACGCTGAGTTTGCCCTTTTTCATGATATAGTTTTTAAGAGTGATCCCTTCGACCAGCTCCATAACGATATAGTAAAGCCCGCGATCCTCGCCTACATCGTAAACATTTACGATATTGGCGTGTGTCAGTCCTGCAGCCGACTGGGCTTCTTTTCTGAATTTGGCAATAAAAGTAGTATCCTGCCTGAACTCAGCTTTAAGGATCTTTACTGCGACCATACGGTTCAGCTTATGATCCATTGCTTTATAGACGTCGGCCATGCCCCCTGAACCGACTCTCGATACTATTTCATATCTTTCACCGATAATTATGCCATCTTTTAACATTTAGTTCACCTCGTCTGCAAAGGGGTCCACGACAATAGCTGCGATATTGTCTTTCCCTCCGGCCTCATTTGCTGCATCGACAAGCTGCTGCG
>CADBMM010000199.1 GCA_902795795.1 uncultured Lachnospiraceae bacterium
GAATAATACCGGAGACGCTAATGCTGCTTCGAATGCAACTCCGGCAGCGGTGAATGCAAATGCATCACAGCAGTCAGCAGACGGAAGCCAGCTTACGGTTGCGGCACCGGAGATAGCGGCAACCGTCGAGACTTATCTGAGCGCGCTTGCGGCAAGCGATGTCGATTCCGCAGCATCGGTTTCCGAGAATCTTACTGAGGCTGAGATCGGGGCCATTACGGCGGGAGCATATCCATCACCTATAGAGCGTATTGTTACATATGCTTATCCGGGAACGGAAGAGGGAACATATATAGCGATCGTACGCTTTGATGCGACAGACAGAGCTACTCTTGTTTCTGTCCCGGCATGTTCCGCATACTATATCATAACTGCAGATACCGGAGCCGTACTGATGGCTTCGGCAGATACTACCGCGGCTCATCAGGCTGAGATCGATACAGTACTCGGTTATCCGGCGGTACAGCAGCTTATAGCCGATGTTGCCAATGCAGCGCAGGCAGTGGTTGCGAACACAGCTCAGTAAGGGCAGATGAGGATCAATAAATATCTGTCTGAATGTGGATACTGCTCGAGGCGGGAAGCCGACCGGCTTATTGATGAAGGTGCTGTTGAAATAAACGGAGTCAGGGCAGAGCTCGGCGCAGCGGTCAATGACGGCGACAAGGTCTTTGTTAACGGAAAGCCTGTAGACCCCCCGGATAATCACACATATTACGTTTTCAACAAGCCTGAAGGAGTGGTCTGTACACTTTCAGATAAAGAAGGACGCAGCCTCAGGGAATATTTCTCCGGCGAACGCCATATCACATATGCCGGCAGACTCGATAAGGAGTCGCATGGACTTCTCATCATGACAGATGACGGAGATCTTATCGATGCGCTTATGACCGGCAGGAACGGCCATGAAAAAGAATATATTGTAACCGTTTCAGGCAATCTTGATACGGAAAAGATAAAGGCCATGGAAAATGGCCTTTATCTGCGTGAAATAGGCGTAAAAACCAGACCGTGTAAAGCCTGGATATCCGGGAAAAATGAATTTCATATAATACTCACCCAGGGAATAAACAGACAGATCAGAAGAATGTGCAAGGCTGTGGGTATGAGGGTCGTAGATCTGAAAAGGACCAGGATCGAAAATATCCGTCTTGGCGGGCTTGAAAGCGGCAGATACCGGGAGATGACAGATGAAGAGATCACTGAGCTTAAAAAGAGGGCAGGTTTGTAATTATGGCGGAGCAGCCTAAAGAAAACAGAATAAAGGAACTTGTGAAGCTGCTGAATGAGGCATCTAAAGCATATTATGCAGACGATACCGAAATAATGGATAACTTCACATATGACAAGCTTTATGACGAACTTGAGCGCCTTGAGCAGGAGACCGGCATCTTTATGTCCGATTCGCCGACGAGAAATGTCGGATATGAGTCGGTAGATGATCTTCCGAAAATGCAGCATGAAAAGCCGATGCTTTCTCTTGATAAGACCAAGGATGTTGAAGTCCTCAGGTCTTTTATTGGTGAGAATAAAACACTGCTGTCCTGGAAAATGGACGGCCTGACCATAGTCATCACCTACAGGGACGGAGAGCTTTACCAGGCTGTAACAAGAGGCGACGGACGTGTAGGCGAAGTAGTTACAAATAACGCGAAGGTATTTAAAGGACTGCCTGTTTCCATTCCTTTCCGGGGAGAACTCATTATCCGAGGGGAAGCGTATATTACATATGAGGATTTCGAAGAAATAAACAGGCAGATCGGCGACGTCGATGCAAAATACAAAAATCCGAGAAATCTGTGCAGCGGTTCCGTTCGTCAGCTGAATAATAAAGTCACAGCTGAAAGAAACGTACGTCTTAAAGTGTTTTCACTTGTCAGAGCTGAAGGCGTGGACTTCGGGAATTCCCATGAGAAGGAATTCTTATGGCTGCGTAATATCGGATTCGATGTTGTGGAATACAAGGTAGTAACTGCTTCCAAACTGGACGAAGCAATGGCTTATTTTAAGGAGAAGATAAATACAAACCCGTTTCCTTCGGATGGACTTGTTGCTTTGTATGACGATATCGCATATGGAGAATCACTGGGAACGACGGCTAAATTTCCGAGAAACGCCTTCGCTTTTAAATGGGCTGACGAGCAGAAAGAAACTACACTTCTTGAGATAGAGTGGAGTCCGTCACGGACCGGCCTCATTAATCCTGTTGCGATATTTGAGCCGGTAGAGCTGGAAGGCACGACAGTTTCAAGAGCCAGCGTCCATAATGTCAGTATCATGAAAGAGCTGAAGCTGGGCGTGGGAGATAAAATACTGGTCTATAAGGCCAACATGATAATTCCGCAGATCGCGGAAAATCTGACAGGAAGCGGGATCGATCCGCTGCCGGAAAAGTGTCCGGCGTGCGGAGAAGAAACGACCCTTTCAGCGGAGAACGGAGTTGAAACACTCATCTGTAAAAACCCGGACTGCCCGGCAAAGGCAATAAAGTCCTTCGCGCTCTTCGCAGGCAGGGATGCGGTAAATATCGACGGAATGTCCGAAGCGACACTGGAAAAATTTACCGGTCATGGATTTATAAAGGATCTTTCCGATCTTTTCAAGCTTGACAGGTACAAAGAGCAGATTGTGTCCCTTGATGGATTTGGTACAAAATCTTATGATAAATTAACAGCTGCGGCTGAAAAGGCCAGACATACCACGCTTGCAAAAGTCCTTGGCGGTCTTGGTATCCCAGGAGTCGGCACGGCAGTGGGAAGACTGATAGCAAACGCCCTTGGAAACGATCCGCGTAAAGTCATGGATGTATCTGCTGAAGAGCTTACGCAGATAGACGGTATCGGACAGGTAATGGCCGAGGCTTACAGAAAATGGTGGGACAACGAAAAGAACAGGGCAGTATATGAAAAACTGCTTGATATAATGGAGTTTGAAAAGCCGCAGGACGCCCCATCGGCAGCCGGCATCTCCGGAAAGACTTTTGTTGTGACAGGAAGCCTTAACAACTATGAAAACAGAAACCAGCTTAAGGAGTTTATAGAAAACGCCGGAGGAAAAGTATCCGGAAGCGTAAGCTCTAAAACAGATTTCCTTATTAATAACGATATTGCGTCAAATTCTTCAAAAAATAAAACGGCGAAGGAGCTTGGCGTGCCGATAATAACCGAAGAAGAATTTATTGAAAGATTTGTAAAAGGAGTTATCTGATGCCGATCAATATTCAAAAAGACCTTCCTGCAAGGGAAATACTTGAGGAAGAAAACCTGTTTGTAATGGATGAGGAAAGAGCAGTCCACCAGGACATCCGTCCGCTGGATATACTGCTTTTGAATCTTATGCCGAAGAAGGAAGATACAGAGCTGCAGATACTCCGTCTTCTTTCAAATTCGCCGCTGCAGGTGAACGTAACGTTCATGAAGGTGGCGAGCCATCAGTCTAAAAATACTTCAGTCAGCCATCTGAACAAGTTCTATGTGGATTTTGATGAAGTTAAGGATAAGTACTATGACGGAATGATCATAACCGGCGCCCGGGTCGAGCTCATTCCTTATGAGAAAGTAGATTACTGGCAGGAGCTGACGGAGATATTTGACTGGACGGAAGAGCATGTTACCTCAACGATGTTCCAGTGCTGGGGCGCACAGGCTGCGATGTATTATTTCTACGGGCTTGACAAGGTCATTCTTCCGAAGAAGGTCTTCGGTATCTTCGCTCATAAGGTAAATCACAGGAAGGTGCCTCTTGTAAGGAACTTTGATGATATCTTCTATGCACCGCATTCCAGAAATACGGAAGTCCCGCTTGAGAGCATAGAAAAATGCGAAAAGATAGATATCCATGCCTGCTCGCAGGAGGCCGGATTCTTCCTTGGGACTGCAGACGGCGGGCGGAAGGTATTTGTTCAGGGACATCCTGAATATGACAGGCTGACACTTAAGCAGGAATATGAAAGAGATGTAAAGAAAGGCATCGATATAGCGGTTCCGGTCAATTATTTCGAGGATAATGATCCGTCAAAAGAGCCGCTGCTGATCTGGAGATCGCATTCCGACGGCCTTTACATGAACTGGCTGAATTATTATGTATATCAGGAGACGCCTTACGAAAGATAATGGCAGTAAAAAGTCCCTGCAGAAAACAGCAATGCACTTTATGACTTTATCATGTTGAAATATGCTTAAAGTTATATTATAATAATTCCATTATTCACCTAATAATCATATCAGTATTCATTTTGGAGGAGGAATTATGATCAAAAAAATACTTGCAACGACTCTTAGCGCAGCAATGGTATTATCACTTGCTACAGTAAGCTTTGCAGCAGACGATCTCACGTTCGCTACAGGCGGAGAAGCAGGAACCTACTATGCATTCGGTACGGTTCTTGCACAGCATGTTTCAGACAAAACAGATACAACTGTTACCGCTATCGTAGGAAACGGATCACAGGCTAATATTGAAGACCTTGATGCCGGAGACGTTCAGCTTGCTTTCACACAGTCTGATGTTATGAGCTATGCTTATTCCGGAACGAACCTCTTTGAAGAAGACGGTGCCGTAGAAAGCTTCTCTGTAGTATCAGCTCTTTATATGGAAGCAGTCCAGATCGTAACAATGAATCCTGATATCAAATCTGTTGCCGACCTTGAAGGCAAGAATGTTTCCATCGGTGCTTCAGGCTCAGGCGTTTATTTCAATGCTCTTGACGTTCTTGGAGCATATGGACTTACAGAAGATGATATCAAGCCTCAGTATCTTAACTTTGCTGATTCAGCAGACAACTTAAAGGATGGAAAGATCGACGCAGCATTTATCGTTGCAGGCGCTCCGACAACTGCTATCACAGACCTTGCCACAGGCGGACGACAGGTATATCTTGTATCTCTTGACGACGAGCATATTGAAGAACTCGTCAAGAAATCACCTTATTATTCAGAGTATGTCATCGAAGATGACGTTTACGGCACACCCGAGGATGTTACTACAGTAGCTGTCGGCGCAGTAGTTATCGCAAGAGATGACGTAGCAGAAGATGATGTTTACAACTTCGTATCTTCAATATTTGAGAACCTTGAAGAAGTCACCGATGCGCATGCAAAAGGCGCAGAGCTTTCTCTTGAATTCGCTTCCAGCGTAACTGATGTTCCGTATCATCCGGGCGCAGCAAAATATTTCAAAGAAAAGGATATTACTGTAGAAACAAAGTAATATTTCTTTAAATCTTAATTACCGTAGCTGATGTTTAACGGCCGGGCGGGACGATGAAGCCAGCCTGGCCGTTATTGTAAAAGGGGGAATAATTAATGCCGACCTTCCGGAAGAAAAGCAGTCAAAGCGATGTTGATACCCGTCCTGATGTTAACGGTGTAAATGCGAGTGCGCAGGAAACTGAATCTGGCATCGACGAGGTGATGAAAAAGTATGACAAGGAGTCAAACACCCGTGTATGGGTCGGAAGACCAAAAACGGTCATTTCGATCATAATGAGTGTATTCTCTCTTTATTGCATATGGTCTACGCTTTTTTCCACTGCAGCGCTTGAGATCCGTCTGACAGCCTTTCTGGGCGGCGTTATTATTATGGGATTTCTCTATTATCCCGCCAGTAAAAGACACGTGCGACCGAATCATATGCCCTGGTACGACTGGATCATTATGATAGCCGGCGCAAGCTGTTTCTTCTTTTATTGTATACGTTATCCCGTGCTTTCAAGGAAGCTTACCAGCGCATCAAAGATGACGACTCTTTATATCATAATAGGCGTGATCGGCCTTCTGGTGATATTTGAACTGTGCCGCCGCTGTGTCGGAGTCCCGATCCTTTGTGTGCTCGCAGTGCTCCTGATATATACCTTTGCTACCGGGCTGCCACTGAAACGACTTATTTATACTCTTTTCTTTTCAACAGGAGGCGTTATCGGAACGCCCGCCCAGGTCTGCGCGAAGTTCATAGTCGTGTTCATTGTCTTCGGCGCGTTCCTGGAGAGGACAGGAATATCTGCATTCTTTATTGATCTTGCCAATAAAATTGCCGGCTGGGCAGCCGGCGGTCCCGCAAAAGTTGCGGTCATCTCATCTGCACTTTGCGGTATGGTCTCCGGTTCTTCGGTAGGAAATACCGTAACAACAGGATCGGTCACCATCCCGATGATGAAAAAGACCGGCTATAAGCCTGAGTTTGCCGGTGCCGTAGAAGCATCTGCTTCAACGGGCGGACAGATCATGCCGCCCATCATGGGCGCCGCCGCCTTCCTTATGGCGGAATATATGGGAGTGCCATACGGGCAGGTAGCCCTTAAGGCCATACTTCCCGCTGTGCTTTATTTCACAGGAATCTTTATTGCGGTACATCTTGAAGCAAAAAAACTGGATCTTAAAGGCATTCCTCGCCAGGAACTTACTCCCTGGAAGAAGCTTTTATCCAGACTGTATCTGCTCCTTCCGCTTGTGATCCTGGTATGGCTCGTGGCTACGAATAAGCGTACCATGGCTTTTGCTGCAGCCATTTCCATACTCTGTGCCATCATAGTAGGACTTCCGGGAATTTTCCAGAAAGAGCATGCCGCGGCAGCAGCTGCCGGCAGCAAAGGATTTGCCGGGAAAGCGATAAAGGAAACAGGGCGTACAGTTCTTGCTTCTCTCGAAGCCGGAGGACGCGGTACGATCACTGTTGCGGTAGCCTGCGGCGTAGCAGGCTGCATAGCTGGATGTATCACAGCCACCGGCCTTGCTTCCAAGCTGATCACCGGTATCGTAGCGGTCAGCCAGGACAGTGTGTTCATCGCTCTTTTCCTTACGATGCTCTGCTGTATAGTTCTGGGCATGGGAGTTCCGACTACGGCAAACTACTGCATCATGGCGGCTACTACAGCGCCGATACTTATAAAGATGGGGCTTCCGGCAGTCAGCGCTCATTTCTTCGTGTTCTACTTTGGTATAGTAGCTGATATCACCCCGCCTGTCGCACTGGCGGCCTACGCTGGGTCGGCCATAGCGAAGTCGAACCCGATGAAGACCGGTATAAACGCGACCAAGCTGGCCATAGCGGCCTTCATAGTTCCGTATATATTTGCATTCAATCCGGCGCTTCTGTTTGAAGGTACCACAGGAGGACTGCAGATCGTTCAGATAGTTATAACTTCCATCATTGGTATTTTTGGCGTGGCGGCCTGCCTGAACGGTTATCTTTTCAAGAAGCTGATCATTCCGCTTCGCCTTATCATACTTGCAGGCGGATTGCTGCTTATGTACCCGACGACATTTACCGACATAATCGGTATAATTATCGTAGCCGCAGTAGTCCTTCTCCAGCTGATGCTGGCAAAAAGATCAAAAAAGGCGCAGCCATAAGCTGCGCTTTA
>CADBMM010000200.1 GCA_902795795.1 uncultured Lachnospiraceae bacterium
GTTTTCATAAGGAGTATCTCCGGGGGAAAGAAGATTCTGCCCGGCATCTGTGGCGATGGACCAGTTGTTATGCTTGCCGCTGCCGTTTACTCCGGCGAATGGCTTTTCATGAAGCAGACATACAAGGCCGTGTTTCGCAGCCACCTTCTGCATGATCTCCATGGTCAGCTGGTTGTTGTCTGTTGCCACATTCGTTGTCGTATATATGGTAGCCAGTTCATGCTGTGCGGGGGCTACTTCATTGTGCTCGGTTTTTGCGTAGATCCCAAGCTTCCAGAGCTCTTTGTTCAGATCCGACATGAACTCCTGGACTTTTGGCTTGATAGCTCCGAAATAGTGGTCATCCATTTCCTGGCCTTTTGGCGGCTTGGCGCCAAATAAGGTGCGGCCGGTATATCGAAGGTCGGGACGTCTGTCATACATTTCCTTTGTGATAAGGAAATATTCCTGCTCCGGACCGACAGAGGATTTTACCGATTTGACGCTGGCGTTTCCAAAAAGCCTGAGGATCCTGAGCGCCTGTTTGTTAAGGGCTTCCATGGAACGCAGCAGCGGGGTCTTTTTATCAAGAGCATCCGCTCCATATGAACAGAACGCCGTAGGGATGCACAGGCAGTTATCCTTTATAAATGCGTATGAGGTGGGATCCCAGGCCGTATAACCGCGGGCCTCAAAGGTAGCCCGGAGGCCTCCGGATGGGAAGGAAGAGGCATCCGGTTCACCTTTAATAAGTTCTTTACCCGAGAATTCCATGATCACTCCGCCGTCGGGAGAAGGAGAAATGAAGCTGTCATGCTTCTCAGCCGTTATTCCCGTAAGAGGCTGGAACCAGTGAGTAAAATGCGTGGCACCTTTTGATACTGCCCAGTCCTTCATGGCTGCAGCCACGGCGTTGGCTACGCTAAGGTCAAGATCCGTGCCCTCGTCTATGGTCTTCCTTAATGAATCATAAACATCAGCTGATAATCTGGATTTCATAACACGGTCATCAAAGACCTGGCTTCCGAAATAATCTGATACTTTACTCATAGGTTCTACCTCTTTTCTGAAAAATCCATAAACAAAAGGCGCCTTTGAGCTTTAAACTCAAAGACGCCGTTGCCTTATGCGCATTATAATGCTACGCAAAAATTGATTTGTCAAGCAAAAAATGAAATTAATTTTTCGAGAAATTGCAAAAATATGCTCATTAAGTATAAATATACTTGACAAAACGCAGGATTGATATATAATTCTTGCAAATGAGCAAAGGCGTTCATTTCATTAAGGGCAGCTGCAGCCCTTAATGAAGTGGACGCTTTTCTTTTGTTTCGGAGGAAATTTTCATGGGAATGACGGTCAGGGATGATTATTATCGGAATATGGAACATGATGCCTGCGGCATCGGAGCAGTGGTCAATATAAACGGGGAGAAGGAATATTCGGTACTGGACGATGCCCTTAGTATAGTTGAAAAGCTTGAACACCGCGCCGGAAAGGATGCTTCGGGCAAAGTGGGAGACGGAGTCGGCATCCTTATCCAGATAAGTCACACTTTCTTTAAGAAAGTCCTGAAAGGGACGGATATAAAAATAGGCGATGAGGGAGATTACGGCGCAGGCATGATATTTCTGCCGGCTGATCCTATGATGCGTACCTTCGCGATGCGTATGTTCCAGGTCATTACCGAAAAGGAAGGTCTTAAGTTCCTTGGATGGAGAAAAGTCCCGACATGCCCCGAGATCCTTGGCGAGGCTGCGGTATCCTGCATGCCCGATATATGGCAATGCTTTATCGAAAGGCCTGTAGAACTGGCAAAAGGCATCGAATTCGACAGAAGACTCTATGTAGTAAGAAGAGAATTTGAGCAGAGCTCGGAAGATACGTATATCTGTTCGCTTTCATCACGCACGATAGTTTACAAGGGAATGTTCCTGGTAGGGCAGCTTCGGAAATTTTATCCAGACCTGCAGGATAAGGATTATAAAACTGCCATAGCTGTCGTACATTCCCGTTTCTCTACAAATACAACTCCGTCCTGGAACAGGGCGCATCCGTACCGTATGATCGCGCATAACGGTGAGATAAACACGATCAGAGGCAATATAGATCGTATGCTGGCCAGAGAAGAAACGATGGTCTCCGATGTCTTTGAAAAGGATATAGATAAGATATATCCGGTAGTTTCCGCTTCAGGCTCCGATTCCGCGATGCTGGACAATACACTTGAGTTCATGTATATGAACGGGATGGATCTGCCGCTTGCCATGATGATAACGATCCCGGAACCCTGGAAACATAACGGATTCATGTCCAGAAGGAAAAAGGATTTTTACCATTATTACGCAACGATGATGGAGCCATGGGACGGTCCTGCAGCCATAATCTCCACAGACGGGGAGACATTTGTAGCGACACTGGACCGGAACGGCCTTCGCCCCTCAAGATATTATATTACCGACACGGGCCGGCTTATATTATCAAGCGAGGTCGGAGTGCTGGATATCGATCCCGCACATATCGTGAAAAAATCAAGACTTGAACCAGGACGTATCCTGGTCGCCGATACAAAGCAAAAACGCATAATTTCCGATGAAGAATGCAAGGAATATTATGCGGGAAGGGCGCCCTACGGAGAATGGCTGGACCGCTATCTTTTAAAGCTGGGCGAGCTTAAAGTTCCAAATAAGAAGATCCCCGTACATACGCAGAAGATGAGGGATAAGCTTTATAAAGTATTCGGTTATTCATATGAAAACGTAATTAACGAGATCCTTCCGATGGCAGAGAACGGGACTGAACCTACAGGGTCGATGGGCCACGATGTTCCGATAGCCATGCTTTCGGAAAATCATCAGCCGCTGTTTCATTATTTCAAACAGATGTTCGCCCAGGTCACCAATCCTCCGATAGATTCACTTCGTGAAAAGGTCGTGACTGACACGACAGTATATATTGGCTCCGACGGAGATCTGCTGAAAGAAGAGGCCTGCAACTGCCGTGTGCTTGAACTGGATTCACCGATCCTTACCAGAGTTGAACTGATGAAGATAACCTCTCTTGATCAGGAGGGATTCAGATCCAAGGTGATCTCGCTTCTCTATTATAAAAACACATCACTGGAAAAGGCCCTTGCTCAGCTTAATATAATGGTTGACCGCGCAGCCGCGGAAGGGTTCAATATAATCATTCTTTCCGACAGGGGAGTAGATGAAAACCATGTGCCAATCCCTTCGCTGCTGGCAGTCTCATCGGTCGAACAGCATCTGGTGGAGACAAAGAAACGTACGGCGCTTTCACTCATCATTGAAAGCGGAGAACCAAGGGGAGTGCATCATATTGCGGCCCTGCTCGGCTACGGAGTAAGGGCAGTGGTTCCTTATCTGGCTCATGAATGTATTTCAGAGCTGATCGACAAGGGCCTTCTGGATAAGGATTATCATACAGCTATCAAGGATTATAACAAGGCGATACTTGGCGGCGTTGTAAAGATCGCCGCTAAAATGGGAGTTTCAACGCTGCAGTCGTATCAGTCAGCCAGGATATTTGAGGCGATCGGCCTTGGAAAAGAACTGATCGATAAATACTTTACCGGAACGGTTAGCAGGATCGGCGGTATAGGGATAAAAGAGATAAGCGAAGATGTTTCACTGAGACACGACCAGGCCTTTGATCCTTTGGGATTGAATGTGGACACAAAGCTGGATTCCAGGGGCTTTCATTCATTCCGCAGCGGCAGCGGAAAGGAGGATCATTTATATGATCCGGCAACGATCGTACTGCTTCAGCAGGCCGCCCGTGAAGGTGATTACGGAAAATATCTGGAATATACAAAAAGAGTTGACGATGTGGAAAGACCGCATACGATACGCTCCCTGCTTGCCTTCCATAACGTGCAGGTTCCGGTACCGATAGAAGAAGTAGAGAGTGTGGAATCGATAATGAAGCGCTTCCAGGTAGGCGCGATGTCCTACGGTTCGCTCTCTGAAGAGGCTCATAAGACTCTTGCAGAGGCAATGAACAGTATAGGCGGCAAGTCAAATACCGGCGAGGGCGGAGAGGACCCGGCGCGATTCGGAACGATATACAACAGCGCGGTAAAGCAGGTGGCTTCTGGCAGATTCGGAGTGACCGGTACATATCTGATCAATGCTAAAGAGATCCAGATAAAAATGGCCCAGGGTGCAAAGCCGGGCGAGGGCGGACACCTGCCGGGCGCAAAGGTTTATCCGTGGATCGCGAAGACACGTTTTTCGACGCCGGGAGTTGCGTTGATATCGCCGCCGCCTCATCACGATATTTATTCGATAGAGGATCTGGCACAGTTGATCTATGATCTTAAGAACGCCAACAGAGACGCGGATATTTCGGTAAAGCTTGTTTCAGAATACGGGGTAGGCACTATATCATCAGGCGTAGCGAAAGCCGGAGCCCAGGCAATACTTATATCAGGCTACGACGGAGGAACCGGAGCAGCTCCGTATTCCTCAATACATCATGCCGGTCTTCCGTGGGAGCTTGGAATA
>CADBMM010000201.1 GCA_902795795.1 uncultured Lachnospiraceae bacterium
AGAAGGTCAGTATTGTTCCACATGCGGAGAAATACTTTTATATCAGTATTCGTCTCCCGCGCTGGGACACGACTGGGACGAAGGCGTGGTACAGGGTGAGGAGGACGCCTTACTGCACGATCATGACATCGTTTTTACCTGCTCGCGCTGCGGAAAGACGCATACCGAGACTGCGGAGATAAACTCGAAGAATTTCTGGCCGACGCTTTATAACAACCCGGTTCCGAATGAGGTGGCAAATCTTTCATTTCCGCTGAAGATCACACAGCAGCCAAAAGACCTGGAACTTATCTGGGAGGAAGGCAGCATGGGCATGCTCACCATCGGAGTATCCGGCGGGGTCGAACCGTACATCTACAAGTGGATCATGGTGCCGAGTGAGTACAAGGACAGCAGTCCGCTTGGCAGTTCTTTTACTGATAAATTGGAAATCATGGGCGCTGCCCTGACGCAAGGCCTGGATCTGGCTGTGTCGTTCGGCAAGGCAGAAGGAGGACATACTGGCGCAGCCTGTGCTAAACCCGCTGTGATCGGCAGCTTTACAGAGATCCTTCCCGGCAATGAAAAGTACGGAGACTTTGTTGATGCAGCAGCAGAGAAAATGCCCGAATATGAACTGATGCCAAGCAATGCATGGATTACGGAAACCGACGTTCCTGAACTCCAGGTGGAGGTTGGCAATGCGGCAGAGTATACAGCCTGGTGTATAGTTTATGATGATAATGGCGACCATGTTACCTCTGATAAGGTACAGATCATTCCGGCGCTGAAGATCATAGAGCAGCCATACAATATCAATATAGAAGACCCGGAAGCTGTCTTTACGGTCGGGGCCGCATACGGAAAAGAGCCTTATACTTATCAGTGGCAGTATTTTTCTTATGGTCCTGACAAATTTGTCGATATAGAAGAATCTGACGCGCCTGACGCGGATACCGCAGTAATGAAGCCTGTCCCGGGCTTCGATCAGGTGAGATGCATAGTGACGGACGATAACGGAAAGTCCGTTACATCAGAGCCGGCGATGGCTTATTCCGCGCCGGTGCTTGAAGTAAGCGGTTCGGAAGACCTGTTCATCCGTCCGGGCGAACCTGCGCAGCTTTCCGCTTCCTTCCACGGCGGAGTGGCACCTTATACGGCAACCTGGGAAAAATGGGGAAACGGAACGTCATCCGTCCTGACGACCCAGACTTTTAATGAGGATCCCGCCGATATCCCGGTCACATACGACCTGGATTCCACTGACGGCAGTGCTTACGCACTTTATGTATTCACCGTAGAGGACAGCGCCGGACAGGTGAAAGAGTGGATGGTGAATGTGTCGTACCGCGAACTGACCATCGTCACGCAGCCGGAGGACGGGCAGCTGAATATCGACGGCGACTATGAGGTGAGCATTGAGGTGGGCGAAGGGACGATGCCCTTTACCTATTCGCTCCGTGATGTAACGCATAAGGAGATCGCCCCCGAAACGACAGCGTCTTCGACATGGACGTATGCGCTGCATAAAAGCGGTATTTATTATATTTACGTAACTGACGCGAACGGTCTGCACGCGGAATCAGATTATTTCTGCGTGAGCGATTATGAGGTGAAGATCGTCGAACAACCGGATGTGATCGATATCAAGGATCCGAGAGGCTGGGAGGCGGCGGATCTGCTGATCGAAGGCGGAGAAGGGCCCTACACCCTTGCCTGGTTTAAGATGAATGAAGATACCGGCGCGTACGAAGCCATAGAGTACGACGAAGGCTGGACATCGACGATAGGTTATGGAGACGGCTGCTCCATTTTCCTTGAGACCGAAGACTGGGCACGCCTGTACACCTACAAAACCGGGACGTATATTCTGGAAGCGACCGACGTGAACGATGTGAAGGGCGTATCCAAACCTTTCACGGTACGTTACACAGGTACAAAGCCCTACATCATCGTAGAGCCGCAGGATATGGAGTTCGAGGCCACCAGCGGTCGAAGCAACCTGACATATGCCCTGGACTGTCTGGCCGTCACCGGTTCGGGCGAGGAGGAACTGGCGTACCTTTGGGAATATTGCGAGGAAGACGGCATTTGGCAGAAAGCGCCGCTGGAGACACTCTATGCAAGGGGCCCGCAGTACCATTGGTATGCAGATTACCCGCATCAGGAGTTTTTCAATGTCAATCATTCCCGCCTCTACCGCTGCAGGGTCACGAATATGGTGACCGGAGAGGTTGCTTATTCCCGGACCGCGACCGTGAAGCTTCTGATGCATTGCACGCATTACGGGCAGGGAGGAAAAGGGAATGAAGTACACGCCCAGTTTGCCGGCGGCGCGTGGTCGTACAGCTTTCAGATACGTGAGAAGTATGCACCATTCTGGAATGAGGTGCAGGACCTGAACGGGACGGACGGAAATAACCGCAGCTATTCATGGTATGACTTCATTAAGTATGATCAGGCGGAAGAATACATGTTGCCGTATTACCCGGATGAGAACGGACAACTTGTTATCAATTTTGCGGGCGAGACATATGACGTTGCGGTAGCCGATACGGGCAAGGAAATCGGGGAGATCAATATCGACGGAACAGTGTATTGTTACGCAACAGGCATCGCGCGGAGATGGCGGATGCCGTATGGTATCGATGGCGAGGAAGCGTATCATACTGCCAGCGACTATTATCACCGAGTCTACCAGATCATGGTAAAGGACTGGCTCGGCGATACCTGCACTACTCCATGGTTCCGGATGACGTCGCCCATGACAGACTCGGAAAAAGCCTGGAACATCTTCTGGTACGGGATACTTGGACTTGATCCCGAGACTGGTAAAGAAGACCATTCCGGATGGTGATATGCTGGATAGCAGAATAACGTTGACCGACAGTTTGCGTGTGAGGTGATATGTTATGAAGAAATGGATTACGATCTTACTTAGTGTTATGCTGGTCTGTGCCCTGGCGGCAGTCCCCGCCTGGTGCGGATCATCTGAAAATGATAAAAGTGCTGAAAAATCAGCCGGAGCGGCGGATGAAAAGACCGGAAAACCGGAACTCATGGAAGCGCCTTCCCCCGGATTTGAGCTCCTGGGGCAGTGGTATTGTTCCCATGACGGCGTGCCGGTGTGCCTTGATCTTAAGGATGACGGCGCGTATACACTGACGATCGCTCAGTCAGAGACGGAGGGTACCTGGGAACTGACCGACGAAGGTGTCGTGCTTGATGGAAAAGCCGATGCCGCCATGATCGTCATAAACAGCGAGCGCATCATTTGGGCGGAAGCAGGCGAGGTGTTTACACGTGAAGAGGTGAAAGCCTGGGAGCCTGCGCCCGTAATGACCAAAGGCGTTGAACCTGGCCTGTTTGACGGCTACTGGGTGAGCATTTATGTAGAAAGCGAAGGGCAGCGGCTGTCCTCAGACGTGGTGGGCGACAACAGTGAACTCTTTATAGATGACGGCCGTGTCGCGATGGGCGGTTCCCTGTTCGGCGATGTCATCTGCGATTTCACTTTCGAAGACGGAGAATTGTCATATGAAAACAGCGCCGCACGCGTGGTGCTGCAGCTTCAGAAAGACCTTGGCCTTCGCTGCACAGTCACCGGGGAAGATTCCGAACTGATCATCTATATGATGGCCGGCAGCATCGAAGACCTGCCGTTCTTCACTTCGCGGGAACCGGAAGAATAACCGGCTTCTGCCTTTCATTTTGAGTCTAAACTACGGTGACGGGGGGATTGTCCCCCCCGTCACCCGAATGCGCCGATAACCGATAATGCCTGCGCAGCGGCAGCATTTACGCTGCGAGGGCTTTAAGTGATTCTATCAGTGAATCTATGTCAGCGCTGTTCACGTAAACGGTCGGTTCACCGTTGATCTGCGTAACGTAAGTTCCTTCTTCTGCAGGATAAAACGCCGCGGTGACCTCAGGGAAGTTTTTGCTTGCGCTGCGGACGATCTTAAGACTCAGGACGGCGTCCTTATCGGAGGGGTCACTGCCATAGGCATAGCCGGCAGAGGCAAGATTCGTTATGTTCTTAAGGAAATCTCCGAGCTCTTTTGTTTCGCCGTTGTA
This sequence comes from uncultured Lachnospiraceae bacterium, assembly GCA_902795795.1. GTDB lineage: Bacteria > Bacillota > Clostridia > Lachnospirales > Lachnospiraceae > Alectryocaccobium. The sequence goes on from CADBMM010000201.1 coordinate 4,057, forward strand.
TGTCCAGGTCGTAACCGTTTCGGCTTTGGAGGCTTCTTTGCTGCTGTCCGAGGCAGCTTCTTCGCTGTTCTCTTCAGCAGAAAGAGTATGCTCCGCAGAAAAGTCATAGTCCTTTCCTTCAAAGGATATCGTTACCGAATCCACAGTATCCCAGTCCATCTCCAGCGGTTCGTCGGGCCGCAGGTCTTCATAGACAGTGGTCTCCATAGTCTCTGCAACGGAAGGATCCATTGAGTAGACCATTTTGGAATCGTTGAGTCTTATATATCCGTCATCGCTTAAATAGAATGTAAATACAGACTGCTGGCGGTCATATGTGTAGCTCGTGCTGCCATCCTCGTTCGTGCCGTTTTCGACCGGCACATAGCCAAGATAATTAAACGTTACGATACAGTCCGGATCGTCAAGGCCGTACTCTTTAAGGGCAGCTTCATCGGCCTTGTAATTGACGCATTCCGTAAGAGCGAGATTTCGCACATTGTTCAGGTAAGCTGATGTAAGATCGTTGTCCAGCACCTTGAGCTCATCGCCGTCTTCCATGAAATAGGTGTAATAGTCACTGTAGGCAAGGCCGCTGTCCTCGATCCTTCTGATAACGGTGGTATCGCTGCCGGTCTCGATCGTAACATCGTCGATGTAATAGATGTTCGGGATCGTTTCACATTGTACCAGGCTCAGAAGCGGATGCGCAAAGGCCTGGGAGATCGCCGAGCTTACAAGGTAGACATTTCCGTCACCGATATTGCAGTACTGTTCAGATGAAATACCGCTTAAGCCGCCGAATTCAAATGTCGTATCGGTTCCGCCTGCCGTAACCGTTACAACTGCAGCGGGTTTGTCAAGGCCGTATTCGCTCAATTCGCCGGGCTTGGATATCGTCTTTGTAGCGGTCACGGTGCCCATTGCGTCAAGCATCTGTGCAACCATGGTATCGTTCAGAGGAAATGATTCATCCTCCGCATATACCCAGACATCCCCGCTCTTTTTAAGAGAAACGGTCTCGTCATTATAGGTATAAGTTATTGCTTCCGCGCCGGTTTCCGTGGTATTGAGAAGCTCGGCGCTCGAACCTGCCGCAGCGGCTGCTTCCTTTTTGGCGTTGGTCGTAAGCAGTACCCCGGCGCCTGCCGCGAGTACTGCAAGAATGATTACAAGGACGATAAGCTTTTTACCTCTGGTCATTTGCGGCGCCTCCTTACGAAGATCACTATGCCGATGCACAGGAAGACAGCCGGGATGATCGCAACTGCGATGGCCGTGAGGACGCCCGACGTAGTTGAAGGTATGGTGAGTCTTTCATAAGATATCGTTTTTGTATGAATGGAGAAATCATTGCCCTCCGGATCGCACATCCAGGTCACGGCGTTCAGGAAGAGATCCTGGTTGGCGCCTGAAATGGCTTCGTTTATGCTCTCATCGTCAATGGCGGGAGAACCGAACCATACAAGCCGTGTGGAATCGCCGTTTTCAAGAGGTTCTTCGATCATGACTGCAAGATCAAAGGGACCTTCCGGGTCGCCTTTTTCTTTCTCGGCGGAAGAAGCAAGATCAAGTTTTGAAAAAGCAGAGTCGGAGGTTGAAAGCAGAGGAGTGACCTTAACGCCGTCTCTTACATCTTCGTTTGTCTGTATTCCCTGTGCTATGGCGAAGAGGATAAGATAATTATTCTCCGTGATCGAGCTTGTGAGATCTGTGGAGGCAATAGTCGGAAGGATGTAGTACGGTATGCCGTTTACGGTGCGCTCCGCATCTCCTTCAAGGACGATGCCTTCAACGGGCGATGTACCGTAATATTCCATGACCGCGTAGAGGTTGTCAAAGTCATCCTGATATCCGGGATTTGTCACAAGCAGCAGTTTGCCGCCGGCCTGCAGATACGTAAGGATGGCGTCCTTATCTGCTTCGGACAGATCGGATTTCGGATAGTTGATAAACAGCATCGAACAGTCGTCCGGGACGGAGCCGGTCTCAACGATGGAAAGAGAAGCCGTTTCCACGTTCTGCTTTTCGATAGCGTTTGTATAACTGTCTGCGAGCTCGGTCTCGCCATGTCCGGTAAGTATGTACATCTTCGCGAGCTCTGTCCTTTGCACATAATCTATGGCGCTGGTGATCTCGCTTTCGCCGGCAAACTCGGTCGATGCCTGTCCGGTAGTATAGTATGCATACATATCGGTCACAAAGATCTCGCTGTTGTCGATATATCTGTATCGGTCGCCGTATTCCACTACGAGGCTGTTGTCACTGTAGGAATCGGTATAGGCAGTGACGGCTGTCGGAGAAACGTCGGGATCGATCTGATCGAGTATGATATGTGAAGAAGCTGCGGTGTAGCTGTTAAGAAGGTGTTCGAGCATGGCGTTGTTCTGGCCTTCCCTGACGATCCAGTGAATGTTCACGTCGTCGTTAAGTCCCGCAAGCAGGTTTTTTGATTCATCCGATAGCGAATAATATCTGTTGGCAGTTGTGTCGTACTGTGTATATTTTGAGGGAACAGCGTTTACCAGTACGTTGACGATGACGATGATCGCTATTACGAGCACAGCCGCGAATACGCTGTATCCGCCTACGCGGAATGATTTTGATTTAAATGAATCTTTCATTTTCATTACTCACTCCACCTCCTCTTTTCCATTGCCTGGACGCTTAAGAAAAGGAACAGCGCAATGACCGATATAAAGTAAACGATGCCTGTCAGGTCGAAAACGCCGTCAATGAAAGAATAGAATCTTTCAAAAAGCGACAACCGGCCGATAACGTTTGCGAAAAGTCCTTCAAAAAGCTCGCTTTTAAGTACGTAAACGACAAGAAGGATCACCTCAAGAACGGCTCCGAGGATCAGTGAAGCGTAATTATTTTTCGTCATGAACCTGAATATCAGGGCAATAATTATTATTACCACGGTAAAGGCGATGAACGAAGCGACCGGCGTGGTCGGAATGTAGTCTGATATATCTGCAATGAAGTAATTAAGGAGCATCACCACGAAGCAGATACCGGCTGCAACGGCCTGGCTTTCGGTCAGTGCCGAGATGAACATTCCGATGGCCAGAAGAGATGCTCCGAGCAGGAAGAATCCCAGGACAGCCGAATAGGATGTTATAAACGAAACGTTTCCGAACCGTGAAAGGACCAGCGGATAGATGCAGAGGATCGCAACGGGTATTGCGAAAACTATAAGCATGGCAAAGAACTTGCCGAGCACAACGTCGGTCATGCTTATGGGAAGAGAGTAAAGCAGCTGGTCTGTCTTCTGGCGCTTTTCCTCCGCAAGCACGCGCATGGTGATAATAGGTACGATGATGATAAATATAAATGATATGGCGTTCATTACGAATTCGAAGTTTGCGAATCCGCCGACGATGTTATACGCCATCGTATAAATACCGCCGAATAAAAGAACGAATGTCCCGAAAACGAAGGCGGAGAGGCCCGAAAAATATGAAGCCATCTCATGTCTGAATACAGCGCTCATTATTCTTCACCCTCCTTTTTATCATTGATTTCTTCCTGAACTGTTTCAGCAGCATCCTCGCCGGTCGCTTCGATCTCTTCAGCTGCTGTTTCCTGATTCGTTTTTCCGGAAGTAAGCTCTATGAAGATCTCCTCAAGGGAAGCGGTCTTCGGAGCAAGCTGCAGCAGCACTTTGCCGGATGCGGCGAAAGCTTTAAAGATGTTCCTACAGATCTCGTCGCAGACGTCGGACGAAACGTCGAAGGAAGCTTTTGTCTGTCCTTCATCTGTGGAAGAAAGGGTGATCTGCGGCAGACCTTCGACGGAAGCAAGAATACTACGGGTCTCTTCTTCATTCGCTTCGGCCGTGAGGTCGATATGAGAAGCTTCGGAGAATCTCTTTTCAAGATTTTCAGCAGAGTCGCACGCGATAAGCTTTCCCTTTGAAATAATAAGGATGGTGTCGCAGACAGCCTGTACTTCTGAAAGGATATGGCTGGAGAGAAGGACGGTGTGTTCCTCGCCAAGTTTTCTGATCAGGTTCCTGATCTCGATTATCTGACGGGGGTCGAGGCCTACGGTGGGCTCGTCGAGAATGATTATCTCAGGATCGCCGAGTATCGCCTGGGCGATACCTACACGCTGTCTGTATCCTTTTGAAAGGAATTTGCAGAGCCTGTCGGCTACGTCGGTGATCTGTGTGACTTCCATGACATGCGCGATCTGTGATGCGATCGCGGATTTGGCTATGCCTTTTGCGCGGGCTACGAATGTGAGATATTCCCGCGGAGTGCGGTCCATATAGAGCGGCGGCAGCTCGGGAAGGTAGCCTATTCGTTTCTTGGCTTCCAGAGGCTGTTCGAAAATGTCGTAGCCATCGATCTTCACATATCCGGATGTTGCCGCAAGGCAGCCCGTCATGATGTTCATCGTTGTGGATTTACCCGCGCCGTTCGGCCCAAGAAATCCGTAGATCTGGCCTTTTTCTATGGTAAAGGTCAGGTCTGATACGGCAAGATTATTGCCGTATCGCTTTGTTAAATGCGATACTTCTATCACTTTAACTCCCTCCTTGTTATAATACGCGGATGCCGCGGCGGCCCGTCATAGGTTGCCGGAGGGCACACTTCGCCTTTTTTATTATCGAACCTAAAAGAATATAGGACCGGTTTGTGTCTTTTTCGTGAACATTTGCGCCATTGTGCTTTGCATTTATTCCTGTTACAATTCGTATGATATTGATACAGGACCCGCAGGCGTCAGCCACGGGCGCTTTATGCAGACGGGAGGCCGAAATGATATTTGCGGTGATAATGGCAGGAGGCTCAGGCACAAGGATGGGAGGAGAGCTTCCGAAGCAGTTCCTGCCGCTGTGCGGCAAGCCGGTGGTAATTTATACGCTGGAAAAATTTCTTAAGTGCGGAAAAATAGATGAATATTATATTGGAATAAATCCCGGCTGGAAGGAGCTCATGGAAGAGCTTATTGCTGAACATGTACCGGACAGCGCGAAAAAGATACATATCGTCTGCGGCGGCGGCGACCGCAACGCGACTTTATATAATGTAATAAAAGCGATAGAAGCAGATTTCGGCGTATCAAAAGAGCATTATATCATAACCCACGACGCGGTCAGGCCCTTTGTCACGCAGCAGATGATAGAGGAAAATATAGAGCTTGTAAAGATAAGCGGTGCAGTGGATACCGTTGTACCGGCAAAAGATACGATAATCGAATCGGAAGATGGCGCGACCGTATCAGCCATTCCGGACCGCAAGCGCATGTATCAGAGCCAGACTCCGCAGAGCTTTAACCTCTCGCTTCTGAAGGAGACATATCTGTCGCTGAGCGAAGATGAAAAAGCCGTACTGACCGACGCATGCAGGATTTGCGTGATGCGGAATATTCCGGTCACTCTGGCAAAAGGCAGCGATATGAATATAAAAATAACCACGCCTGGAGATCTTATTATCGCGCAGGCGATAGCGGAGGAGGCCTGAACCGGATCTTTGTTTCTTGGGCTCATGGTTGAAATTTGTTTTTCAATATGGTATTTTATTATTTAATATTCTGACAATTTCCGGTAAATATACTTGCTTAAGGGCGGTACGGCAGAGATGCCTTAAAAAAGATGCAGCTATTCGCGGGAATTTCCATTTTTTTCTGGACAGCGGTCATATATAGAGGTGAAAAATGTTATTCGGTGATACTTTGCATGACATGCTTGATTATACTGGCCTTAAAAGCACCCATCTCGCAAGGGAGCTAGGATACGACGTTTCATACATCAGCAGATGGATCAATAACGAAAAACTGCCGTCAATGAAGAACAATTCCGACTTGTTCCATCAGATAGGCAGATTTTTTGTTGACAATGCCGATGAGCAGGGCTTTCGCATGATATCAGACAGACTTGGATTGAATGAACTGTCTGAACTGTCATATGAAGAAAAAGAAAAAACGATCGCCTCTTTTCTGAACGAAATATATAATGCTCAGAAAGCTTCTCTGGAGAATGGAGGCATCTCCGGCAGAGACGGGAATAACTGCCTGCTTTCCAGATACGTGGAACCGGAGCAGATCTTAACGGAGATCAGAAGATCGCTCTCACAGTTGAAGGACAAACAGGAAAATATAATCGTATATAACACGATCATTGATTATCTTAGAGATAACATTGGAATTCTTCATGAAATTCTGAAACTGGTCGAGGATGCGAACAGGAGACTGGTCGTTATACAGATCGTGGATATGGAACGCATGAAAAAAAACCTTGATATGTTCTGTCAGGCAGTTGTATACAGCATGATGGATACCAACAGGTTCATGGTCAAGATGTACGAAGGCTCGTTCCGGGATGAATCGAATGTGGAGATGCTTGTGGTAAGGGAATGCCTTATGATGAGAAAGCTGACCGATCCATTCACAAACGGCAGGTTTTATCTGATATCAAATGAAATGTCTGTCATCCGTGATTATTACTTCGGAATGAGGAACAGTGTCCAGAACAAGAATCCGCTTGTAGAGAAGATAACATCGGCAGAACTGGGAAAAGAAAACTATTTTGTTAACTATCTGTTTCAATGGGGCTTCCGACATATTTTGACCGTAATGCACCTTCTTTATGCAGAGCAGGATACGTTGGATGCGATTCTTGAAGAGCAAGGGACATATGATAAAAATCCTTCGTTTAAAATAGGAATGTTCAATGCGGAAAAATCCGTAGTTATATTTAAGAAGCCGATACTGCAGTACATTTATGAAGGGGATATAAATCTGCAGGGAGGAGATGTCGCAAAGATCAGCATAAAATTACGTATAAGGCATCTGACTGATATCATAAACAGGCTGAAAAGTTTCAGCGGCTTTAAATTGACGATAATAGAGGACACTAATCCAGTTCTTAACTATGCTCCCGGAATGCCTTCGATATATCTCGGAAACAGGACCGGGCATGCGACCAGTTATACCACGATAGATGATTCCTACATCTTCAGATCTCTTGAGCTGATATATCTTTTCAGAGAATATCATAAAAAGCTGGAGAATCTTGCGGACAGCTTCGCCATGCGGGGGCAGGACGTAATAGATTTTCTTTCCAACAGCATTAATTTCCTTAAACTGCTTGACAAAAAAGAGCAATGAACCATGTATATCGGATGCCTTTTACGGCATCCGGTATTTTATAGTTTGTTCGCTTTGAAAACGTCAGCATCGACTACCAATTAAGTAAGTAGGTTGATTAAAGTTGATTCAATTGACAGGAAACACAGTAAGAGTCTATCTTTTATTTAAAGAAACCCGGATGATCAGCATTAGTTCTGTGGGTGAAAATGATGGGGGAACAACATGGATTATTCAGAAGCTTTACTGGTCCCGAATCCGATGACACCGAATACGGCGATAGTATTTAACGAAGATAAATGTGTAGGCTGCAACAGATGTGTCAATGTCTGCAGAGCGGATGTGCTTCATCCGAATCCGGTAAAAGGCAAACCGCCTATAGTACTTTATCCTGACGAATGCTGGTTCGACGGATGTTGTGTTCTGGCATGCAGGATACCGGGAGCAAGCGAGCTGAATTCGCCATTGCAGCAGAAGGTCGCCTGGAAAAGAAAGGAAACGGGTGAGTTTTTCAGGGTAGGGATGAAAGATCCGCCTCCTCCAAACAACAGGCCTCCGGTCGGCGAGAAGCCGCTTCCGCATGGTTTTTGAAAAATCTTTTACATTATTTGTATTTGAACTAAATTGATTCAAATTGAATAAAAAAATGTAATCAGGCTTCATCTGCGTTCATTTGAAACCCGGACCTTTGTGTTTTAATTTAAAGACAGAAAACACAGGGGTTCGGTTTTTATTTTCAGAAAAAACCCCTTTTTTACTGCTTTTGATATTCATAATTTTTTGGACTTCAGGAGGAGAAAATGAAAACAATAATTATCGGGGGAGTCGCAGGCGGAGCTTCTGCGGCCGCACGTCTGCGCAGACTTGATGAAAACGCTGAGATCATTCTTCTTGAAAAGGATGAATATGTGTCATATGCGAACTGCGGACTCCCATATTACATAGGCGATACCATCGTGGATCAGGACAGCCTTACACTTCAGACTCCGGAAAGCTTAAGAAGAAGACTGAAGCTGGACGTAAGGACAGAGAACGAAGCGGTTTCAATAAACAGGAAAGCACACACCGTAACAGTAAAAAGGCTGGACAGCGGGGAAACCTATGAGGAGTCTTATGACAAGCTTATACTTGCCCCTGGTTCATCTGCTATCAGGCCGAGGCTTCCCGGGATAGATAATGAGCGCGTTTTCACGCTCCGTAATATTCCGGATACTCTCCGCATGAAAGCTTACATAGATAAATATGAACCGGAAAGGGCGGTAATAGTTGGTGGCGGAGCAATAGGACTTGAGATGGCTGAAAACCTGTTCCGGCTGGGAATAGAGGTCACAGTGGTAGAGATGCTCGATCATATTATACCGGCACTGGACATTGAACTTGCAAAGGTCGCGCAGAATTATCTGAAGGATCGTGGAATCAATATCATTTTAAGCAATGGAGTTTCAGCTATAGAGGATCAGGACGGATCGCTTCTTGTCAGGCTTCAGGATGGCGAGCTCAAGGCAGACTTCATCATAATGTCCGTAGGAGTAAGGCCTGAGAGCGCTCTGGCAGCAGCCTGCGGTCTTGAAGTCGATGAGAGAGGATTCATAATCGTTAACGATCATATGCAGACCTCCGATGAAGATATCTATGCTGTCGGAGACGCTGTTGAAGCCGTGAACTTTGTTACCGGTAAAAAAGGCAGAGGAGTGCCGCTTGCAGGGCCGGCAAATAAACAGGGACGCGTAGCGGCAGATAATATAGGAGGTATCCCTTCCGTCTATAAAGGGACTCAGGCTTCTTCGGTCGTTAAACTTTTCAAAATGACCGTAGCGATGACAGGTCTGAATGAAAAAGGAGCGAAGGATTCCGGAATAGACTATGACAAGACTTATCTATGGCCGGAAAGCCATGCGGCATATTATCCGGATGCTACGCATATGTATATGAAAGTCCTGTTTGAGAAGAAGACCGGACGTATCCTGGGAGCCCAGATCGTCGGCTATGAAGGCGTAGATAAGCGTTGTGATGTCCTGGCGACTGCGATACGCGCCGGAATGACCGGCAGTGATCTCGCTGAACTGGAACTGTGCTACGCACCTCCGTATTCTTCAGCAAAAGATCCTGTAAATATGGCAGGTTTCGTTATTCAGAATCTGGTCGCAGGACGTTTCCGTCAGGTGTTTTGGGATGATGTGGAAAAATTAAAAGAGGATACGGATCTCCAGATCGTTGATCTCAGACCGATCGATTCCTATATGGACGGATTCATTGACGGAGCTGTAAGCATCCCGCTTGCACAGCTAAGATCAAGACTGGAGAAACTCGATAAAACGAAACCCATACTGCTTTACTGTAATATGGGCGGCAACAGTTACACGGCTTCTTGTGCACTTAAGCAGCTTGGATATAACTGTGTATCGCTTGCCGGCGGTTACCAGATATATGAACCGGCAGTTTCAGAATAAAGAAGTTTACAGGTGATGTTTCGATTCCGGAGAGGAGTGTGAAAATGTATACCAATAAAACTGATATTCAGAATTATCCCGGCATTAAGTGGCCATATCCCGTCGATTACGAGAAGATCAACAGGATATCCTGTGATGTCCTGATCCTTGGTGGAGGCCTTGCCGGCTGCGCAGCAGCAATTGCAGCTGCCAGACGCGGTGCAAAAGTAGCGGTCGTTGACAAGGGGCCGCTCGTGCGTTCCGGATCCGGAGGAACAGGAATCGATCACTGGCATGATGCCTGCCTGAATCCTAAGTCAAAGATCTCCCCCGAACAATTGATGGAGTTTTATTTCCAGAATCCATATTGGGGCGGGAAATATACCATGGGCCATATGCGTTATATTCAGGCGATGGAGAGCTATAAAGCGCTGCTGGAACTTGAAAAGATAGGGCTTCCGATCCGTGATTTTGATGATGAATTTGAAGGTTCCGCTTTTCGGGATGACACTACCGGATTGATGTATGCCTATGACTATGAGAACTGTACCGTGATCCGTTTAAAGGGCGGCGCGCTCCTTAAACCCACTCTTTCTGCTGAAGTGGAAAGACTCGGGGTCCAGGCATATGAATATATCATGGCGTCACATCTTCTTACAGAAGACGGAAAGACCGGACCTGGATCAAGGGTCATAGGTGCGATCGCTTTCTCCGGACGTACCGGTGAGTGCTATGTGTTCAATGCAAAGTCAACGATAATATGCTCCGGAATGCCTCAGGGAGAGTGGATCTTCTCCACCGAATTCAATGGAGCCTCTTCAAAATTCTGGGATCCTAACAATACCGGAGAAGGTCAGGCGATGATGGCGGAAGCCGGCGCAGAACTGACATTGATGGAGAGCAACTACACGATCTGCGCTAACGGCGGAATGCGCTGGCCGATGTACGGGACCGGCGACAGCAATAACACCTGGTATGGATGTCCCATCGTGGATGCCAACGGGAAGAGGATACCTTATACGCAGAACGGCAAGGTCATGGACTGGAGCGAGATATATAAAAACACATGGCCGGGAACAGGAGACGGAGGATCGGTCACTTCCGGTTCACTTGGCGAACTTCCGGGGGATCTGCCGGAGAAGATCATGAGCGGAGAGTACAAGCTTCCGTTCTATGCAGACCTTCCTTCAATGCCGCCTGATGAACGGCGTGTTCTCTGGGGCCTTATGATCGGAAATGAAGGGAAAACAAATTATCCGGTCTATAAGCTTTACGGGAAATATGGATTTGATCCGGATAAGGATATGCTCCAGGTGCCCGTAATGGCGCCAAAATCAAACTTTAACAAACGGGCTAAACCTTATTGGAACGGTGAGGTATATGAACCCTGGCGTGAATGCCAGAAATGCAGCAACTGTGCCGTATATGACTGGACTATGAAAACGACTCTGGACGGGCTGTATGTTGCGGGACTTACTGCAGGCAATAATTTTGCTTCAGGAGCGATCACTACCGGAGCTTACGCAGCAAGAAATGCCTGGAAAGCGGCAAAGCAGACTGAACTGATCCCGGTCAATGAAGATCAGGTACAGAAGTACAGGGAACAGATCTACGCTCCGACAAAACGTGATTACGGCATCGGATGGAAGGAGTTCAAAGCAGGCTGCGCAAGAGTCATGCAGGGGAACTGCGGAGAATATAAATCCGATGAGGTCCTGCAGAACGGCCTTGACTGGTTCAAATCGATTCGTGAAGGTGAAATGCAGCAGCTGTACGCAAGAAACCCGCACGAACTTATGCGTACGAACGAATGTTATACCCAGATAATGGTTTCCGAGATGACGCTTACAGCTTCAATGGCCAGAAAATGCAGCAGTCCGACAATGAATTTCAAGCGTCTGGATTATCCGGGAACAGATGAAGGAGAGAATGAAAAATATATCACTATTACTGTGAAAGACGGTAAGTACACTACAGGTGAAATTCCGGTCAAATATTATCTTCAGGCTCCTTATGCACAGAGCTTCAAAGAAAACTATGACAAGTATTGTGCTTTGGAAGACTAAGTTGTATCTAAAGTGTGCAGAAACGGGGGAATGATAAATGGCTGAGAAAGAATACACGTTATATCCAAATCCTATAACGCCGAATTCAGCGATACTTTTTGATGAAGAGCTGTGCAACGGCTGCAATCGATGTATCGATTTCTGCCGTACCGATGTGTTAATGCCGAATCCGGAGCGCGGGAAACCGCCGATAGTAGCTTATCCGGATGAATGCTGGTTCGGCGGATGCTGCGCCGGCGCATGTCCGCATCATGCGATCCTTATGGTCCATCCGATGAACCAGAGGGCAGTCTGGAGAAGAAAAGAAACAGGAAATCTTTATCGGGTTTGTGTAGAAAATGAGCTCGAAGAAAATAAAAGGCCACCTATTGTTGAGTAAAAGGAGGAGTAAAAATGAACGCAAACGTATTGGCAGATCTTGTCGACAGTCAGTTTAACTTTGACGTTGTCGGACCCGTGATGATGAAACTGCGCAAGAATCCGGATGATGCTGATCTTCAGGCAAAGCTGACAGAAACTCTGAAGAAAGCTGTTGTGGAAAAAGCAGGGGCTTCGACGGATGAGGATATTGCTGAGATTGCGGAAGCCGCAAAAGCAAGAGTATTGCAGTATGTTGCTGCATCCAAAGCCGGAAAAGGAAAGGGATGTGGCTGATATCATAAAGACTGATTATTTCCGATTTTAATTCTTTTCCTGAGAGAGGAGGCAAATATTTGAACAACGATATTGAAACCATGAGGGGTATGAAATGGCAGTATCCGGTGAACTATGGTAAGGAGATCGAAAGCGAAGTAGATGTCCTTGTCATAGGCGGAGGCCTTTCAGGATGCCATGCGGCGATAAACGCAGCAAAACGCGGCGCAAAGGTCGCTATCATGGATAAAGGACCTATCGTCCGCAGCGGATCCGCAGGAACCGGCGTAGATCACTGGCACAGTGTATGCACAGGCCCGGCAGCAACGATCACTCCGGAGGAGATGACGGAAGAGATGTGCAAGATGCCCTGGTTCGGCGGAAAATTCTGCATCGGCATGGGTAAGTACATCACCTGCAAAGAATCCTATGATACATTGATGGATCTCGAAAAATACGGCGTTCCATTCAGAGACATGGATGATGAATTCGAGGGCGCTGCATTTCGCGATGACAACACACTGATCATGTACGCCTACGATTATGACGCAAAGACCTGCGTACGTTTAAAGGGCGGTGCTCTGATGAAACCGCTGCTTGCACAGGAGATCCACCGGCTTGGATGCGAAGTCTATGACTTTGTCATGGGAACCAGCCTTTTAACAGAAGGCGGTAAAGTCGGCGGACGTGTTATCGGAGCGACCGGTTTGAATATCCGTACCGGTGAATTTGTCATTATCAAGGCAAAGGCAGTCATCCTGACATCCGGAACACCTTATTATCTCTGGACTTTCAGCACAGAGCTGCAGGGCGGCGCAGCTAAGTTCTATGATCCCAGCTACACAGGTGAGGGTCAGCTGATGGCATTTAACGCCGGAGCTGAGTTCATCAACTGCGAGAATAATAAAAAATCCTTCTCCGGCGGCTTTATGAGAAATCCGTACGGTGTCGGTGATGCCAGCAACTCATGGTACGGCTGTCCGATCGTGGATTCGAAAGGCAAGAGAGTACCGTTTGTAGACAGGGAAGGAAATGAGATCCCTGAAGATCAGGTCTTCCATTTCGGAAAAGGTATCGGCGGAATGGACGGAATGTTCCCGAAGGATTTCCCGGAGCGTATCAGAAACGGTGAATTTACCCCGCCGTTCTACGCAGATCTTCCGTCTATGGATCCGTTGGAGCGCCGTGCTCTTTGGGGCATCATGGTCGGTAATGAGGGTCGTACAAATCTTGCCGTATATAAAGCTTACGGAAAAGCAGGCTTCGATCCTGATAAGGATATGCTTCAGGTGCCGTACCTTGGTTCAGATGCTTATATGAAGACAGCCACATGGATGGCGGGTCTGACAACACCGGTCTATTGGCGTGAGATGGCCCGTCCGGGATGCAACCCGGTCATCGACTGGACATTAAAGACAACTCTGGACGGACTGTACGCTGCCGGATATGTCATCGGCAGTACCGATGCATCAGGTGCTTCCACAACAGGGCGTTATGCCGGCAGAAATGCCTGGAAATATGCACAGACCGTCGATCAGGTACCGTACAGCAGAGAGCAGATCGAAAAGGAAAAAGCACGTATTTACGGTCCGGTTACACGTTCCGACGGAATGGGCTGGAAAGAACTGAAGATCGGTCTTTGCCGCGTTATGCAGGACTACTGCGGTGCGGAGAAGAATGAGCAGGGAATGAAGCTCGGACTGAAGTGGTTCGATTCTATTGAAGAACAGGAACTGCAGCAGCTTTGCGCGAGAAACCCGCATGAACTGGCTCGTTCGGTCGAGTGCATGACACATATCGGCGTCGGCAGAATGATCCTGAATGCATCCCTGGCCAGAAAAGCCAGCTGCAAGCAGTATGATTTCCATCGCCTTGATTACCCGGAGATGGATCCGCCGGAATGGGATAAATATGTGACGATCCGTAAAACGGAAGATGGTGAAACAGTTGCCGGTGAACTGCCTCTTCAGTGGTATCTGAAAGAGCCGTATGCTCCGACATATGCTGAAAACTACGATAAATATTGTGCATTATAAAGAGGAAGGAGGATAAGACGTGGATAATTTTACCGAAGCATTATTACTTCCGAATCCGCTCACGCCAAACAAGGCTATCGTTTTTGACGAAACCAAGTGCACTGGATGCAACACTTGTATCGATTACTGCAGGGCAGACGTCCTTCATCCAAATCCTGTGAAGGGTAAACCGCCGATCCTGTTGTATCCGGATGAGTGCTGGTTCGCAGGGTGCTGCGTCGGCGCATGTCCCATTCCGGGTGCATGCACGATGAATTCTCCGCTGCAGCAGAGAGTCGGCTGGATCCGAAAGGAAACCGGAGAATACTTCCGTATAGGAATGAAGAATCCGCCTCCGCC
>CADBMM010000202.1 GCA_902795795.1 uncultured Lachnospiraceae bacterium
AGAAATCCGCCACACCGATAACGGCATGACGGATATCTGTAACTATTGTTTAATTATTTGACCGTCTACTTGACAGAGGGCTGATCAGATCCGAGATCCCTTTTTTCTTTCTCAGTTTTAAGAAAAGTTCTAACATATTCCATTTAATGATCAATACATCTGACAGACTGCCCTTATGAAACACTATTCTGCCCCTCCTATTTACAATAATATTGAGCAGCCATTCCCTTTATGCTAAAATCAATTTAATTCTAGAATCGCATATTCCTGAAGCTACCGTAGTGTAAAATGTACAGTCTGTCGTTTATAAGGAGGATAACGATGTCTTTAATAGTATGCCCGGAATGTGGAAGAGAAAAAGTATCAGACAAGGCGGTTGCATGTCCGGATTGCGGATTTCCGATCGCAGAGCATTTCAGTAAACTTGCGGCAGAAGCGCAGCTTGAAAACACACCGGAGAATAATGAGCCGGCCGAAGCATGCGGTGACATCATTGACGAAGCCTCTGCTGCTGATGTGAGCGAAGATGCAAAAATGCCCGGATCGATCAGCGGTCTATGTGAACTGTTCCTTGAAAAGATTGGATCGGATGTGGACAGTTTTCAGTATACGCCGAAATTGAAAAAGGGCCTTGGCATCCCCGATGAAGATACCGTTTATCTGGCGCATGATGACACTTTGTTTAAGAGCGGAAAAAACGGATTTGTTTTTACTGACAAGGGTATATATTGCAAACATCTTACCGGCAGTACTGATTTTACTTCATGGGACGAATTGGCTGCTTGTTCCGATTTTGTTCCGGAAGAACATTTCATTACGGCGAATGGCAAGAGTATTATCTATTACACAGACAGCAATGATGAAGTATATTATAATATTCGCCATTTGCTTGACAGCATCCGGTTACTGCTTTCAGGAAACAGCCAGTCCTTTGTTCCGTTGGCACCGTCCCGTGCCGCTGCGGCTGTTATTACAGATGAAACTACCTGTTTTTACATGAAGCAGAAAGCAGTCTCCATCACTCCCAAATTCGATATCATGGATGAGAACGGGAATGCAGTATATCATGTTGAGGGCGATCTGATGCGTCTGAACTTCTCCATTCAGAAAAACGGTGTGGAAGTGCTGACACTTAAGAAAAAGCTCGCAACGATCATGTCAGAATACACGATCTTAAAAGACAACATGGAGATCGCGAATATCAAGAAGAAATTCAGGCTCACCGCCCCGGAACTTGGCGGACAGGTAAACGGAGCCGAACTTAAGATCAACGGCGATCTGCTCGGATATGATTTCGATATTCTGGTTGGCGGCACCATGATCGGACATGTGGAAGAAGTATTCGGAGACTGGACCGACTGCTACGGCATTTACTGCCAGGCACCGGAAATGCAGGATATCATGATAGCGCTGGCCATCATTTGCGATAGTGTTGCAGATAATAATGAGGAAAGCGATTGAGATCTGCCTTGCTTAATGGCTCACCGCCTTTTGGCGGTGGGCCTTTTTTTATAAAAAATGTCAGTCAGTAAAGTCAACGCAAAAAGGCCGCCAATGCTTTATTAAGCGGCTGTATGCGCTTAAAAAGTCGAACGAAATTCCCAACCAGAATGGCAGCTGCAAGTGTTCCCAGGCCAATATAAACGATCTTATGCCAGAATATCCAGCCTCCGACAGCCGATGTCCCGACCAGCACGATATCCATGGCTATCTTCAGTTTGCCGTATTCTATCCCGCTTTTCTTTGAAATGACTGTCAGCATGGCATCCGGTGAGAGCATTAAAAGATCGGCCGCAAGAAGCAGATAGATCCCGAAAGCCAGAATTACTATCCCAAGCGCGCAATATAAAATGCGGAGCGCAAGCGTATCGGCGAAGTCCCCAGCTCAGCTTTTATTGAAAAACTGACTCCCAGTGATGAAAGAAAAAGTCCGATGACCATTAGCAGTATGCGTTTAAGTAAAGATCGGTTCATTTGATTCTCCTGTGACCAATTATACAATGTGTTGTACATCCAAATAGAGATTTCTGTATTCCGGCATATGTTACGGCAATTATTTCTGTATGAGCCGGTTAAAAACCTGCGTTCAGTTTATCTATCAGACGATTCAATATTTCCTTTTCCTCATCTGAAAGAGCGCCGAGCAGCTCCTCTCCCGCGCTTGAACCATCATTGACAAGGGACTGATATACTCTCTTTCCCTCGTCCGTGGGATATATGCTCCTGTTTCGCCCGTCTTTATCCGAAGCAGAGGAATACAAAAGTCCCTTCTCCTTCAGACGCGATACGATGCTTCTCGCCGCCTGATGGGAAACATTCAGATAATTCTTCAGATCCGTAGCATTTGATCCCTCGTTCCTGCAGAAATACATAAGTGTTTCCGATTGTACCGTTGTCAGATCCAGCATACGAAGACGTTCACTTCGCATATTAACAACGTGATTGCTGAAGCGAAGCAGTTTGCGTGTTATTTGAAAGGAAAGATCCATCGTTTCTCCTTTGCACGGCAAGAATATTTACAACATGTTGTATATCATGATACAGACACATTGTCAAGAAGGTATACAAATCTAAACATGTTCAATGCTCCGATTCCGGTTTTTTTATTATATCTGACACATCCTGCAGGGAAATAAATGCAGTGCTGTCTATTGAGTGCACCAGTTTCTTAAGCTTGTTTATCTGAAAATGGTTCACTATAAAATAGATGATATCCTTTTGTTCTTTGGAATACCCTCCAACTGCGTTCACTATAGTGCCGCTTGCATTAAAGTTTTCCGATAAGGCATCCGATATCTCCATTGATCTGGTCGTGACGATCATTGCGCATTTCGATCTGTCAAAGCCCTCCACTACGAAATCTACCGTTTTAGACCCGATAAAATATGTAATTATGGAATACAAAGGCAGTATCCAACTGTGGATCAGGATTCCGCAGATAATATACAATATCGTATTGAAGATCATTACGAAGCTTCCAATTGAAAGCCCCAGTTTTTTTGCAAATATCACCGAAAGAACGTCTATTCCGTCTATCGCTCCGCCGAACCTGATCGTCATTCCGCTGCCAATGCCCGAGATCACTCCGCCGAATACCGCGCATAATACCAGATCATATCCTGCCAGAGGAGACATAACAGATACATCAACAGGAAGAACGTTCATGATAAAAAATGAAGCCAGCGAATAAATACTTACCGCGAAGACCGAGTATATCGTAAAGATGATCCCCTGCTTTTTCAGGCCGAATATAAAAACCGGGATGTTCAATATGATCAGGAACAAAGAAAGCTTTAAATATTCCGGTGTCAGCTGCGCAAGCAGCATTGAAAGTCCGGATATCCCGCTGTCGTAAAGCTTTACCGGATACAAAAAAACTGTGATGCCAAACGCGTTGATACATCCCGCTATTGTAAGCATCACAAAACTGAACCAATTAAGCTCACGCAGTTCATCTTTAATACTCTTCGCCAATTTTTCATGCCCCTTTTTATTTGTTAAGTATCTGTTTATCAATTTTAATATACCCGGGAATAATAAACAAGGTCTGCGAAGGGCTGCCCGCATACAGATTCCGTTAATAACATCCCTCCCGACAGCTCGATAGAGATTGTCGTCAAATGTCCGTTTTGGCAAACCCGTCGGCCATTTTTCTCGTTATTGATTCCATAAAAAGAGGCACCGCTTCATGCGGTGCCCCTCTGCATAATTGTAATTGATTTACTCTCCGAGCTGTGCTGCCTTTGCTTCAACAAGCTTCGCGAGATATTCAAGCGTACCCTCATATCCGAGGTAATCCGTGAAGATGGAAATATCGTAATTCTTCATATTGTACCAGTCTTCACCGCCTGTGAACGTTGCATAATAGTATGAACGTCTGCGGTTGGTGGTCTTTATGAGCTTCTCCACCTGCACTTCATCATTTATACCATAATGCTCGCCGATACGCTTTTTGCATGTATCGAGTTCTGCAAGGGTATAAATATTGAGAGCATCTTTCCTGCGTTTAAGGATATGGCTTGCGCATCTTCCGAGGAAAATAGCATTGCCTTTTTCCGCCGCGTCAAGAATGACCTTGCCCTGAGTATAACGAAGGGCATCGATATCCTGCTTTCGGCTTACATATGTTCCTCTGAAGCGGTTGATCGGAGCGGTGTTCAGATAAGCAGCCAGAACACCCGACATCGGTTTGACAGACTGCTCGATAAACGGCTCACCGATCTCATCGTCATCATGCATCGGAAGTACGTCCATCTCCAGCTCGAGCAGAGCGTTTTTATATTTATCGCTGTCCTCAAAATTCTTGTCGATACCCGCGTCATGCTCGTCATAGAAGGTCAGCGTGGATCTGCGCATGTCAAGACCGGACTGTTTTACAGACTCTTCTATAATGTCATTGTCATAGACTTTATATCCGAATCTCTTGCCCAGGTCCTGAGCCAGCTCATATCCGCCGGAGCCATATAATCCGCTGATCGTAATAATCATATTTTACCTCCCTTTCGTAACAGCTGCGAACTTCCGGACAGTTTAGAATCCGAACAATCCGAACCATACCGGGAACAGTGCCGCAACAATGAAGTTCATGATGATAGTCGGAAGAAGACCGGCCTTGAACAGATCCATTGCACTGTAGTATCCTGCGCCGTAAGTATACAGATAAATAGGCTCGGTATACAGAAGTGTTATAGTCGCACCTGCCCAGAATACCGGGATCATTCCTAAGGATACAGTATACTGCGTTCCTACGATTCCGGCAATACCGATCATGATCGGTACGAAGATAGCCGCAACTGAAGGAGCTGTCGGGATAAGTACACGGAGGTAGCAAACTACGAATCCGACGATAAGCATTACTACGAAGATCGACAATCCGCCAAGTCCGCTGAAGAGCTGGTTGGCTATCCATGTCATAGCGCCTGTATCGTTTACGCAGCCCATTGTTATTGCTACCGAACCAACCATCATAAGGAGGTTCCAGTCAGCTTCACGTACATACGATTTCCAGTCCATAAGGTCTACGCCAGGCATGAACATGATGAAGAACGCAACGCCTGCGACGACTGTCGTATTGAGAGCCGGTACCCAAGTGCCTGCGAACCAGAGGATAACTGTCGCAACGATGATAACGATCGCTTTCTTCTCACGGCCTTCCATTGCTCCGAGCTTTTCTTTTTCCTGAAGAACAGCCTGCTGAGACTCAAGGGGCATCGGCTCGGGCTTGAAGATAGCACAAAGTGAAAGGCTTACCAGAAGAGCCATGATAAGCGGGAACGGGATACACATAAGGAACCACTGAAGGAACGAAATGTCCGCTCCTGCCTCAAGGAAAAGGCTCTGTGCGATCAGGTTTCCGGGTGAACCTGCCGGGGTAATGAAACCACCGTTACCGCAGGCAAACGGAAGACCGATCATAAGACATTTGCCGAGCTGTGATTTTCCGGGCTCAAGGCCTGCAGCCTTCAGGAACATGATAACGATACCGTAGAACATGATCAGTGTTCCGAAGTTGCTTAAGAAACCGGAAATGATAGTTGATACAAATACAAAACCAAAAACAAGAACTTTCGGATTTCCTTTTGAGACCTTGGTCAGCCATGCTGAAATTCTGAGCGGAATAGTCGTATTCGAAAGTGCGCCGGTAACACCGAAGCAGAAGAATACGAAGAAGAAGCTTGTTCCGCCGAACTTAGCCCATATCGTTGCCAGATCCGTGATCCCGAAATACGGAAGGAGGACCATCAATGTAAGGCACGATACAGCCAGAGGCGCTACCTGGAAAACGAAAAGAATGATCGCTCCAAGGAAGATACCGATTGATGCCATGGCCGGCTCGGTCAGTCCTTCAAACGGCGGCAGTAAAGTGAATACCGCGATAAGGATGATAGCAACAATGAATCCTGCAATACGTTTATTGAACATATTACCTGATCCCGCTGCAGCAGCATTTTTCTTTCCCATATGATTTTCCCTTTCATTAAAATAATATTCCAGGCAGTAATACCGATCCTACTCCTGGTCACATATCTGTTAGATAAATACTAACACAGATTATTTTTATGCACAATTACCTAAAATCGATACCGATATTGTAATTTTCTATGCCAAATATAGAAAAAACTTAAATAAAAATAAATTTTTGTAAATAATTCTATAATCTCTGTGAATAGCGAAAAATATGCACAAAAAAAGGCTGCTGTATTTCACAAATACAGCAGCCCAGGTTTTTGACCATTAATTATTACTGTTCATTCGGCATTCCGATATAGTCGCGGGTATCCTCTATCGTCTTCCATGTCGGATGGAATACACGTTCACGTCTGTATTCCTGAAGCCACAGCCACGCGTCTACCATGTTATCCTTGGTCTCGCGCTTCTCCTGAAGATACCAGATCTCATAACCGTCGGGAGTATGCCAGATCTGCCAGGTATCGGCAGAATCATACTCGCGTACATGGGTCTCATCCATGGGATAAGGATTCACATTATTTATCATCTTTGTTCCTCCTTCCGCCTCAAGCCTTTTCCATCTCGATATCGCCTAAGTTTACGCAGTCTTCAACACGTACCGGATCGAAGGTCTTTGTGACATAACCATCTTTTTCGATAGCGAGCTTGTATACGCCCTTTGCAAGATCCTTGAACCAGAAATCGCCAAACTCATCCGTATAGGTGATCCAGGTCTTTCCGCCGTTTGTAAGTCTGCACTTTGCTCCGATGATGACTTCTTCCTCTTTTGCATCGTAAAGAAGTCCGCCTACGAACATGCCGGGAGCATTGCGGTAATAGACCTGCGGATAGGTGCCGTACTCCGGATGAAGCACTTCTGCGCCCATGATATCGTCCTTAAGATCTTCCGCATCACCGAATTTGATGGCGTCGACAGGGCAGGCCTCAACGCATCTGGGCATTCCATAGCCGTTGTCGAGAAGATGCGCGCATCCGTCGCACTTCTGAGCCAGCTTAAGCTCCTCGTTCCAGTAGATCATGCCGTACGGGCAAGATTCAACGATCTGCTTCTGACCTACAGCCTTTTCCGGATCGATGATCACGATACCGTCTTCACGTCTGTAAACAGCGTCGTCTTTTGCTGCTTTTATGCACGGTGCATTCTTGCAGTTATTGCAGAATGTAGCCCTGTAAAATACTTTAACTTTCGGTTTTGAACCGTGTGTGCTTTCTTCAAGCTTTGTCCAGAACTGTCCTGTCATCGGCTGCGGCTTTGCATACGGCGTCCAGTCGTTTCCGCAGTTCTCATCCTTGCAGGCGAGCTGACAGTTATAGCATCCTGTACATTTAGCCAGATCAACTACAAATACTTTGCTCATTTAAGCACCTCCTGCACTTCTTCGGAAATAAGCCAGCCGTCCAGGC
>CADBMM010000203.1 GCA_902795795.1 uncultured Lachnospiraceae bacterium
CGTCAACGCCTTCTTAATGGCTATCAATAACGGAATAAATCCCCTGCACGCTCCCGGAACGCCGGAAAATCCGCAGCAGGGTCCGGCAACTGGTTACCTGTATGAAATGACGAGCATGGACCAGGTCCTCAAAGCAGTACAGGAACAGTTCAATTTCTGGATGGCATGGCATGTTAACTGCACGAATGCGTGGGAGTCCATGGCTGCCTTCCATTCACAGCTTCCGCTCGTATCGGCAACGATGGAAGGCTGCATGCGTAACGGTAAGGATGTACAGTGCGGCGGAGCCATGTTCAATTCAACCGGAAACTCATGCATAGGCATGGGCAATGTTGCCGATTCGCTTAATATAATCGACCAGGTATGCTTTAAGAAAAAGATCGCGACGACCCGCGAGCTCTACGACGCGATCATGAATAACTGGGAAGGATATGAAGAACTCAGGCAGATGATCAATGGTAAGATCCCGCGTGTCGGAAATGCCGATCCGGAATGCGACAAGTATATGGGATTCACGGCGCAGGCTTATGCGGACTCGATCAACCGCTGCAGTGGACCGAGGGGCAATAATTATCAGGCAGGATGTTATCCTGTTACACTTAACACCGTATTCGGAATGTTTACCGCGGCCACGCCTGACGGCAGGAAGGCAGGGGAACCGCTTTCAGACGGTATTTCCCCGGTCCAGAGCATGGACAAGAGCGGACCTCTTGCCACTCTTGAGTCACTGCTTACATTTGACTATACACAGTATGGCAACGGAACGCTTTGCAATATGAAATTCCATCCCACGGCTCTGGCAGCAAAGGACGGATTAAAGAAGCTCGTGGATGTTATGAAGACTTATTTTTCAAACGGAGGAATGGAACTTCAGCTGAACATCGTTTCCGGAGATACTCTTCGTGACGCACAGAAGCATCCGGAGAATTATAAGGATCTGGTCGTACGTGTTGCGGGCTTCAGCGCTTATTTCGTTGAAGTCTTCAAGGAATCCCAGGATGACCTTATAAGACGTACGGAAATGGTGATCTGATGGAAGGTTGTTTATGCAGTCATCTCGTCATGAAATGATTTTCATTAATCATTAAATATTTGTATCCGCTTCACGGACGCTGAAAGGAGAGAGTATATGAATTATCCACATTTGTTTAAGCCTATCAAAATTCGAGGCCGCTTAATTAAAAACAGGATCTTTTCTGCACCGAATATGCTGTTTCAGATATATCAGGGACGGCCGACTGATTATTATGTCGGGTATCTTGAACATAAGGCCAGAGGCGGCGCAGGCATAGTTACCATGGGCGAGATACCGATCTGCGATGGCGCGACCCATACTCCTCCGGCAAAAATGACAGATGACAACATGAATATTTTCGGGGAGATATCTGATGCGATAAAAGAGCATGGAGCCCTTGCTGCCGTTGAGCTTACCCATGGAGGACGCCAGGCGCGTAAGGAATTCAATTCCGTGCCTTTAAAAGGTCCGGTAACAGAAATAACCGAAATGGGTGAATTTATTGAGGCCATGACCGAAAAGGACATGAATGATGTTGCGGAGGCCTATGCGGATTCATGCGAATATATGTGCAATGCGGGATTCGATATAGCCCATGTACATGGCGGACACGGCTGGCTTTTTGCGCAGTTTATCTCTCCAATCAAAAATAAGAGAACAGATGAATACGGCGGAAGCCTTGAAAACAGGATGCGGTTCCCACTCATGTGCCTGGAGAGGATGAGGCAGCGTGTCGGCAATAAAATGATCATATCATTAAGAATGAGCGGCAGTGAGCGCGTCGAGGGCGGATTTACTCCTGACGATATCGCTGAATTCATTTCCAAGGCTGAAAAGTACATCGACATGGTAGAAATCACTACTGAGGGCTGGGATTACAGCATGCCGTCTTCGTATATTGAAAGAAAAACAAATGTAGCGTTCTCGGAAACCATTAAAAAATCCGGCAAGGTGCATATCCCGATCTATGTTATAGGTTCGATCGTTACGGTAGATGAGGCGGAAGAGATACTTGCGAAGGGTCAGGCTGACGGCATATCTCTTTCACGAGCGCTTATAGCGGATCCCGATCTTCCGAACAAAGCTCGTTCGGGACATGCTGATGATATCATTCCGTGCGTGAGGTGCATGAACTGCACTGACGGAGATAACGCCCGCAGGCGTTTCCACTGCACGGTCAATCCTATCAGCGGGCATGAAACAAGGACAAATTATAATGAGCAGCTTCCGAAGGCGAAATACAGGAAGAAAGTCCTTGTTGTCGGCGGAGGTCCTGCCGGCATCATGGCGGCAGCGACAGCCTGGGAACGCGGCCATGACGTCATACTGTGTGAAAAAAGCGGATCGCTTGGAGGTACGGTCAGATACACCGAAAATGACAGCCTGAAGTATGATCTGCGAGGATATAAAGAGTACATAGTAAGGCGTATAGGGAAGACGGGCGTGGATGTCCGCCTTAATACCGAAGTTACGCCGGAGTTAGTTGAGTCAATAAAACCTGACCACATTATTATAGCGACCGGCGCTACACCTGTGATCCCCAAGAGCATAAAAGGTTATGAACGCGCACACCGCGTGACGGATATTTATTTCGATCCCGAAACTGCAAAGGGAGATAACATAGTTATAGTAGGCGGAGGCCTTTCCGGAGTGGAGGCGGGTCTGCATCTTTGCAAGGAAGAGGGCAAGAAGGTCGTGATTCTTGAAGCGCTTACTTCTCTTATGGGCGTCGGCACTACTTATGGCTGGGGCGTAATGCGTGAAATGCAGAAGCACGATATTACCGTTATAGAGCATGCTTTTGTTAAGGAGCTTACCGAAAACTCCGTGAAGTATGAACTGGACGGAGAGGAAAAAGAAGTGCCGGCTGACAGTGTGTTCTTTGCGGTGGGTCTGGCTCCGAATAATGAGCTGTACTGTCAGCTTTACGACAAGGCTCCGTTTGTCGACATGGTCGGAGATTGCAGATCAGTAGGAAGAGTGCTTGAAGCAAATGAGACAGCATATTATACCGCGCTTTCAATCGGAACGTACGAATAAACGGCAGAAGAACAGACAGAAACCGGGACCGGCCTTGCGGCCGGTCCCTTTTGTGAATTTGTTTTTTCATAGAAGGAACAAAATGCAATGTCTAGTTATTGACGGGCGCTTCAGCACCTTCCTATATCTGACGCAACATGATAAGCCTCGTCAGTAGAAACCTGGATGTTTCTCGGAGCGCTGCAGTCGCCGATCATGTAGAATTCCGGCGCTGCCTGATACATGGCAGCAGCTTCGGATGATCTGGAACGCATGCCAAGAGCGACAACGACGGTTTCAGCATCAATAAAGCTTTCAGCGTCACCGCTCCTGACCCATACACCATTTTCGTCGATTTTGGTGCACATAGTATTGACGCGGACGTCTATGGAGCTGTACTTGACTTCTTTGTTAATGGCAATGCCGTGGATCAGGTTTCCACCGTTTCCGAGAGTGTCCATCATTTCAACAATAACACAATCTCTGTCGTAATACTTGTTAAGAAGTATTGCCAGTTCAGTTCCTGACAGCCCTCCACCTAAGATAACTACTTTTTTGCCTGTTTTTTCGGGATGTCTGTAGCAATCTGTTACATCAACTACATTCGATCCGTCTATGCCGGGAATAGGGGGCTTTGAGGTGTCCGCTCCAAGAGCGCAGATAATAACATCGCAGTTCTCGGCTTTTGCGTACTCAGGATCTGCAGCTGTATTGAGTCTTACATCTACGCCAAGCTTTTTAACGAGGTTTGCCTGATAGTCAAGGTATTTTTCCAGATTGGCTTTGAAAGGAGCAGATCTTTCACATCTTAGAACTCCGCCCAGTTCGCTGCTTTTTTCACAAAGCACGACATCATGACCCTGCTGTTTTGCTGTTATTGCAGCCTG
Organism: uncultured Lachnospiraceae bacterium; assembly: GCA_902795795.1. Lineage (GTDB taxonomy): Bacteria > Bacillota > Clostridia > Lachnospirales > Lachnospiraceae > Alectryocaccobium. Next base: position 3,922 of record CADBMM010000203.1, read on the forward strand.
CATTCCGGCTACGCCTCCGCCGACGACCAGGACTTTTTTCTTTTCCTTCGGAGTACCGGCAGTATATTTGAATTCCAGTTCATTGCTTAGCTCCGGATTCTGGGCGCATACCATATGTCCTTTTGTAACGTGATTACTGAAGCAGGCAAAACATCTCATGCAGTGACGTATCTCGTCATCACGCCCTGTCCTTGCCTTTACGGGCAGATCCGGATCGCAGATCAGCCCGCGCGCCATCTCGACGATATCAGCTTTTCCTGAAGCAATGATCTCTTCCATCATCTCAGGATAACTTAAAGCGCCTACGGTAGCGACTTTGGATTTTTTAATATGAGGTTTGATGGCTGCCGCATATTTTACATTGCAGCCGTCATCCATGAACATTGAAGGATGAGTTACAGGGAATGTGTCATCATTTTCGTGGCTGCCTGTGGAAACGTGAATTATATCGACCAGACCGTCCAGAGCCTCGGCGATCTTTATACCGTAATCAATATCGTAGCCGCCTTCAAAGTTTTCTGCACCGCTAATCCTTATTTCGATAGGGAATCCCGGGCCGACAGCTCTGCGGCATGCCTTGACTATTTCTATTGGCAGACGCATGCGGTTTTCGAAAGTGCCGCCCCATTCATCATCGCGGGTATTTAATGTAGGAGACATGAATTGCGAAAGCAGCCATCCATGTCCGCCATGAATGGTGATCATACCGAAACCGCATCTTTTTGCGTTGAGTGCAGAGATATAATGCTTGTCGATAATGCGCTTCATTATTTCGAGAGGCATCTTCCTGGCGAAAACGGTACCGCTGACATTACGGGTCTCCATGTCGACCGGCCCATATATTTCGTATCCGGCTTCGTATGAACCGTGGGAACAGCCTCCACAGTGATTCAGCTCCACGGAGGATATTGCTCCGTGTCTGTTGATGTTTGAGGCAAGCTTCGACATGGCAGGTCCGATAGCATAAAAATCATCAAGCGCCATCTGCCCTGCGGCATGACAGCCTGTTTCCATATCAACACAGCCGTCACCCATGCAGACAGACGCAGCCCCGCCGATGGCTTTCCTCTCATAATATGCGATCTCGTCGTCATGCGGTGTGAAATTTACAGATTTGTATGCCATACCTGTAGGTGAAGCAAATATTCTGTTTCGGAACATCCGGTTACCTATAAGGACCGGTTCAAAAAGATGAGGATATTTACAATCGTACATTTGACGGTACCTCCTTATCAAAGGATCTTATCAGGTGATCCGAATCAGATATACTGTTCTATAATGCTGTGGTAGTTGTTGAATAGCGTTCTGTCCGCGGAATCAATGAGCTCGTCAACGGTCCAGCGTTCTTTTCCCTGCTTTACGATATTGCGCGTGATGACGGGATCGGAATACATACCTATGCTGTTGCCTGCCAGGCTGAATACAGAACCGGTCACATGTGCAGCCTGCTCGGTACACAGGTAGCATATGAACGGCGCAAGGTCTTCGGGCAGAGGAGTCATATCCACGGTCGGGGCATTATCCCCCGGCCATGCCCTGTCGGCTTTGTCACTTATTGTTTTGTCGAACATCTGAAGATCCACCGCTGCCATTGTTCTGGCAAATGGACTGAAGGCGTTTACTGTTATGCCTTTATCGTGATATTCAACGGCAAGAGCGCGGGTAAGTCCTACGACTCCGGCGTTTGCGGTGCAGTATTCGGCATGCCTTATGATATCTCCGAGCCATGCTCTTGAGGTGCAGTTGATTATTCTTCCGAAGCCTTTTTCAAGCATATACGGAACGGCATGTCTGCAGGTGTTGAAGTAGCCAAGCGGTTTTACAGAAGTGACTTTTTTGAAAAGCTCCGGCGTCATTTTTTCAAATGGTGAAAAGCCGAAAGCCCCGGCTACGTTTACAAGTATGTCAACTGATCCATAGGTCCTGACTGCCGTATCTATAAGTCTGCCGGCAGCTTCATAGTCTGTGATATCGGCAAAGCAGGCAGTTGCCTCGCCGCCTTCATTTCTTATGAGCTCGGCAGTAGTTTCGGCGTCGCCTCTGAAACGTTCAAGCTCCTCGATGGTCCATTTTCTCTGTTCCTCAGTCAGTCTTGCAAGTCTTTCATCATCCATCTGGCAGTCTCTTTTGCCTCCGGGGACCCTGTTGTTTGTTATTACGGCAGCCCCCTGTGCGGCAAGCGCTCTCGCGATCGCTCTCCCGACGCCCTGCCCCGAACCTGTTACGATGGCTGTTTTTCCCGATAAATGTTTACTCATAAAAACCTCCCTGCATGCCGTGCATGTGTCATTGTTCATGAACCCGCCTTTAAGCTTTAAGGCAATTTCAGTGACTGTCTTTGTAAATAATACTACTAATAGTATATATGAATTTTTTATTTATAATACGCAATATACTATGCAAAAAAAAGATTGAAAACATACAGAGCCGGTAATGACCGGCTCTGTTGAAAATGGTATATGAGTTTTATCGAAGATTTATCCGGGCATAAAAAGCATCGGCATTTTACCGTGCTTCAGCCGTTATCTGAAGGCCGTGTGTAATACGGGTCGTCAGTTACCATAGAAGGATGCTTCGCGATATACTGACTAAGAAAATGAGCGAATATTTTAATGCAGGGATTTGCATTTTCTGTTAACCACAGAAAAGCATCGTTGCGCTCAATATCTATTTCCGGGATGAAAAGCTTTTCAAAATTCGGGCTGGCAGTCAGGACAAGATGATCGCTGCTTATGGTAACACCCTGCCCGGCTTCAAGCATCATGACCAGAGATGAAAGGCTCGGACAGAATCTGCACTTGGGCTCCATGCCGAAGGAACGCAGATAGCCAAATGACGGGCTGCTGTTGATATCAGGATCAGCTGTGTCGAAGATAAGGAAAGTATCGTCGGAAAAATCCTTCAGGGACAGTGTACTGGCATCTCTGCCCGCAAATCTGTGTGTTTTTGGTATGTAAATACAATCGTGTCTGATGCCGGAGATTATATACCTGAACTGATTCATGTTAGCCTTGAACCATTTGCTTGAGGTGATCTCGATTGCGAGGTCTATTTCACCGTGCCTGAGTTTATAGTCCAGGTTGGTAACATCGAAATCAATAAAATTAACTTCGATATCAGGATAAGCGCTGTAAAAGCTATGAAAGAATGTATTGTAATGTTCCGTGATATCACCGCTCATCATACCGATGTTAAGGACACCGGAGGTGCCGCTCTGGATCGCCTCGGCGTTTTTAAGGAGGACCTTATATTCGCCGACGATCTTTGAAAGCCCTTTTACGAGATACTCGCCGCCTGGCGTAAGTGAGCAGAAGCGGCTGTCCCGTACGAACAGTTGAAAGCCCAGCTCTTCTTCCATGCTGAGTATCTGTCTGCTGATCACGGACTGGGATTTATGCAAAACTGCAGCGGTCTTAGTAAAGCTCAGTGTTTCAGCAAGTGTAAGAAAACATTTGATCTTTTCTTCATCCATAATATAAAACCCCAAAATATAATTATTATCATATAATTATATGCAAAATCCGCGATTCGGTCAATTTCAGGCTTCTGTTTTCTGATAATTCTATATCCGGACTGTAAAATTACAGTAATGGTAGTATATATGTTTTTTAGTTCTCGCCCGGGCTTCAATGTAAAAATGGAATACACTTATTCATTGCGCAGCTTCAGTAATATTATTATGATTAATAATAGTAATAAGTATTATGCATAAATAGATCTTGCATTCAACGGCACATTTCGATTTTTCAAATCATAAGCAATAATTATTAAAAGGAGATGACTATGTATCAATTCAAACCCGCTACCGAAAGGATACTCAGGATGCGCGAACGTATCCGCGACAGGGTCGTGCGATATGATTCCGAACGTGCGAGGATACTGACGGAAAGCTATCAGAAAAATGAATATGTTGTTCCTATAATAAAACGGCCGCTTGCGCTGTATGATCTTTGCGAAAAAATGACGATCCTTGTTGATGACGATGAAATAATAGTTGGTAATAAAGGTCCTTATTTTTTCAGCTCACCCGAGTATCCTGAATGGGGAGTTTGCGGCTGGGTAGTTAATGAAGTGGAAGCAGGCAACTGGTATCTCGATGAAAAGGACGGTCTTTACCACAATCCGGATGAAGAAGGCATCCGCCTGTCCATAAGTCCTGAAGATTATGAATATTTAAGATCCGTCAGGGAGTATTGGTCACACCGCAAGGTCGGAACAATGGCAGATGCCTGGCAGCCGGATGGATTTGATGAGCTTAAAAGGCTTAACGTCAGCAGTTATGTGGACGGAGGCATGGGGCTTATCGCTTTGCCGGCAGGCCATCTCATTGCCGGTTATAAAAAAATAATCCATACAGGATACGGAGCCATAAGGAAACAGGCGCAGGACTGGATCGATGAGCACCGCGGCAATCTTATGGGCGATGATATCGACAAA
>CADBMM010000204.1 GCA_902795795.1 uncultured Lachnospiraceae bacterium
GTATTTATGGGGAACGTTTTGCAAAAAAAGCGAAAGAGATCAACCTGGCAGAGATTCCCGAATAAGAGACTGAAGCTGACCGGACATGAGAGTATGAAAGTTTTTCTGTAAAAACAGAATAAAGAGTTCTTATAGGGCTTCCTGTGGTACACTTAATTCACAGGAGGCCTTTTACTATGGCAAGAAGAGAAAAGAAACCTGTCCACAAAGTAGTGATGACAGAAGGAAAACGCCAGATCATCCAGCAACTCCTCCAGGAATACGATATTGAAACTGCCGAGGATATCCAGGATGCTCTGAAGGATCTGCTCGGAGGAACCATCAAAGAAATGATGGAAGCTGAAATTTTTCTATATTATCATGCTATCGCTATAATAAAGTAGAACAATAAATACAAGGCGGTGATGTTATGGCCAACGAAGGCGGCGAATGGATCATGAAGGGACTCGACTGGGATGATCCTTACCGGATCCGATCCTGGCGCGAGCTTATAAAATGGATAAACGAAGTTGGTTTCCTGCCACTCTTCGCCAACGAGGTACCGGGATTTTCGGCGGAGGAACATGTCTCACATCTTTTTTGGTGGACCGGTGATCCCCTGCAGGATCCCTGGGAGTGGCGTGAGATAATTCCGGCGACAGGTGAAGTGGCTTACGGCAAGTTCTTCAACAACAAGACCGGCTTCATTTCCCGTGAATGGTTTCCCTATTTTGCCAATGCCCGTAGGGATGGCTATGACTTCGATGCGGCGTGGGATGACGAACTGGTTCAACGACGGTATAAGGCAATAATGGATATATGCGAGGATGACGGTATGCATCCAGGCTTTGAACTGAAGCCGGCAGCGGGATTCGGCAAGGAAGGATATAAGAACTTTGACGGGTGTATCACGCAGCTGCAGATGCAGACTTATCTCATTATTCGCAAGTTCGAGCGTCGGCGTAACAAGCGCGGACAGAGCTACGGCATGGCCGTTTCCTACTACCAGAAGCCAGAGAATCTCTGGGGATACGAACACGTAACAAGCGCTTATAAGGAAACTCCTTCAGATTCTGCTGAGCGTATTTTAACTAGGGCAAAAGAACTGTTTCCGGAAGCGACGGATGTGGCTCTCCGAAAAGTTCTGAAATAGGGATAAATCAGGGAGATTTCCTGGATTATCTAGGTCTTGAAGGTATGGGTGTGTTCACGACAAACGGATATGATCCAGGCGTTCCAGAGGTGAAGCTGGATGAGATCAGAAGGTTCGGAGCATCTTTATGAAAGAAGCAACATAAATGAGATCAACTTTTAGAGATCATCATATGAGGAATCTGTAAATGAGAAAGGGTATTTTTATTATCTTTGTGGCGTCTGTTTTCTTTTGGCTTACGGTATGTTCGTCCGGTGACCAGGTTATGGGCGGTGATCAGGCATGCGCCTCATTGATACCGCCCGGTACTATCAGAACGAGACCGGTGTGGGTAAAGGCCTTGCCCGCGCGATCGACGAAGTCTGGTTATAAGGAGTGGTGCAGCCTATGAAAATCTATCTTGCCGGACCGTTTTTTAATGAAACTGAAGTCCGAAATGTTGAATTCGCCGAGCAAATTTTAAAAGAAAAAGGCCTGGAATACTTCAGCCCGATGCGGCATGAAGAAAGAACAGAAGAGCCTGGCACTTCTGCATGGGCGCATAAGCTGTTTGAAATGGACAGGGCTGCCATAGAAGGTGCGGATGCCCTTGTAGTCCTGTATTACGGTAATTACAGTGACACCGGCACTGCCTGGGAATGTGGTTATGCCTATGCAAAGGGAAAACCTATAATTCTGGTACACGTAGATGATAATGCGGATTCCAATCTGATGATGCACTGCGGGTGCAGGGCGAATATTTCTCTACAGGATTTGAAAGATTATGATTTTAGCATAATGCCGGGGAGTGAATATACAGGAAAGATGTTCTAAAGCGGTTATTTATAAGTTCATTTTACTTTGTGAATGATATTTGGGAATAGTCGCCTGTCAGGCGACTACTCCTTTTTACGTTTCGTATATAATTACATCATCAAAAAATAAGGAGGATGCAAATAATGTATGGAGCAATTTTAGGCGATATGATAGGTGCGCCGTTTGAGTTTGACAGGGGAAATAAAACCAAGGATTTCCCGCTTTTCTGTCGAAGATCACACTATACCGATGATTCCGTTATGACGATTGCTATAGCGGAAGCACTTATGAACCTTAAAGGAGATGCAGATGATTCGGCGGTTCACCGCGCAGCAACGAAAGCAATGCGGTCGTGGGGAAGGAAATATCCAAACGCCGGGTATGGCGGAAGATTCAGAGGCTGGCTTTTTTCAGATAATGAGCAAAAGCCTTACGGCAGCTGGGGAAACGGCTCTGCCATGAGAGTTTCTTCCGTTGGGTGGCTTTATGACACGATAGAAGAAACACGAAGATATGCAAAACTGACAGCCGAGGTAACCCATAACCATCCTGAAGGAATCAAAGGAGCGGAAGCAACTGCCGGCGCGATATTCCTGGCGAGAAATGGTGCGTGTAAAAAGGAGATAAGAGATTACATTATTCAGGAATTTAAATATAACCTGTCCAGGACATGCGATGAGATAAGGCCGGGATATCATCATGTAGAAAGCTGCCAGGAGACAGTTCCGGAAGCAATTACAGCATTTCTGGAAGGAAATAGCTTTGAAGATGTGATCCGTACAGCAGTTTCACTTGGAGGCGACTGTGATACACTCACAAGCATTGCCGGGGCAATAGCAGAGGCTTTTTATGGAGTGCCGGAAGAGCTGAAGAAAGAATGCCGGAAAAGGCTGCCGGAAGATATGCTTAAAGTATTGGAGTGCTTTGAATTAAATTTGGATTCTCTCTAAATAATCTCTTAAACAATCATAGTGACACGGATGAGTGCATACTGTATTATTAAGACAACAAAGCATATTATTCTTTCTGTATTTTAAATTGATACAGAAATTGAAAGTATGATCGGAGGTTAATATGCTGGTATTTAATGTGGTTTTTAAATGTAAAAGCCAGATGAGGGATACATTCTTAAATGCGATCCTTTCGGAAGGAATAGATAAAGCCGCTCGTTCGGAAAAGGGGAATCTTCAGTACGACTGGTATATTCCCGTTGCCAACGACACAGATCTGTTGTTGATAGAGAAATATCATGATGAAGAAGCAGTCGCCGAACATGTACGGCAGCCTCACACGGCAAGACTGGTCGAGCTTAAAGAAGCATATGTTGAAGAAATGGTGTTAAAACAATATGAAGATAACTGACTTAAAAGACATTGTTTGCCGTGCTGGAGAAATGTTTGCCTCGGTATCTATTTCCGAAATCGAACAAAAAGAGGGGCATGCAAATTTTGTCACAAATATAGATAAAGAAGTCGAAACCTTCCTTCAGGAAAAACTACTGTCCCTTATACCGGGTTCACGTATGATCGGGGAAGAGAAGGAGAATGAGCCGCTTACAGATGATCCTACCTGGATCATAGACCCGGTAGACGGTACCACGAACCTGATTCACGATTTCCGCATGTCCGCAGTATCGGTCGCACTGTGTGAAAACAAAAAGCCGAAGATCGGTATGATCTATCAGCCATATACGAAGGAATTATTTTACGCTGAAAAAGGCGGCGGCGCGTTCCTTAACGGAAAAGCCATACATGTGTCGTCAAATAGTTTCAGCAAAGCACTTGTTGCGTTTGGTACGTCGCCATATACAGAAGAGCTTTTCAACAGGACCCTGACGATCGCCGGAGCCTTTTTGCATTCGTGCGCGGATCTAAGGCGGACCGGCTCAGCCGCACTGGATCTTGCATATCTGGCAGCCGGGCGTACGGATGTGTTTTTTGAACTGAACTTAAAGCCCTGGGATTATGCAGCCGGGAGCATTATCGTGCAGGAGGCCGGAGGCGTCTTCTGTATGCCGTATTTAAGCGAACCGGATTATAACAGCCCGGCTGCAGTGATTGCATCAACCCCGGTCTGCTTTAAAGAGGCTTTGAATCTTTTTCAACAATATGAGAAATAAATAAGCTTTTAAAAGAAATGATGGCAGAATACAGAAAAGATAATAACAGGCTTGGAGGACAAAGTGTATACCGCAGACTTGCATTGTGATACGATCTCAAAAATATGGCACGCCAAACTCAGGGGTGAGAACGCTTCGTTAAAGAATTCAGATGATCTGGCACAGCCCTTGCATATTGATCTTGGCAAACTTAAAGCAGGACAATATGTTCTTCAGAATTTTGCGCTCTTTGCCAATATGCATATGCCTGCATCGCTTCTCCAGGGGCGCAGATCAGACTTTTCTTCACAGATGCCGGGAGCTGCGATGGCTGCCATATCTGAAAACGGCGGGGAAGAATACGTTGATCCATGGTATCAGGCCAAAGAAATGATCCGTGTTTTCCGGGAAGAAATAGATGCAAACAAAGACCTGATCAGACAGGTGCGTAACTGGAATGATATAGAAAAAAATCAGCAAGATGGGATCATATCCGCGGTTCTTACTACTGAAGAAGGTGGAATCATTCAGGGTGATATCAGCCGTCTGGATACACTGTACGATGTCGGCGTTCGAATGATGACAGTTACCTGGAATTTCGACAACGAGCTTGGTCATCCAAATCATCAGCCATCAGGAGTCAAAGAAGATTTCCGCAATTTTTATCGTTTCACACCGGAAAAAAATATGGGCCTGACAGATACAGGAAAAGGAGCGGTAAAGCGGATGGAAGAACTTGGGATCATTCCGGACGTAAGTCATCTTTCAGATGAAGGCTTTTTTGATGTAGCGGATGTCCTGAACGGTCCTTTTGCTGCCAGTCATTCAAACGCACGTGCCATATGCGGCTGCTCCAGAAACCTGACAGATGAAATGATCCGTGTGATCGCCGACCACGGAGGAGTAATAGGGCTCAATTTCTGCCCGTCATTTGTGGTGGAAACAGATGATGAAAACCTCTGTTACACCAGCTGCGAAGGACTTATGAGACATGCACGTCACATTATGAATATCGGCGGACGTGATGTTATTGCCCTTGGAACCGATTTTGACGGTATACCGCATAATAATCTAGAAATAGATAATGCCGGTCAGATCCAGAAGCTTGCGGAATATGCACTTAAAAACGGCTTCAGCATAGCTGAAGCCGAGGGATTGTTCTATAAGAACGTATTAAGATTATATCGTGAGGTGTTGTAAGCAAAGATTAAAGCGGGCCTTGGTAATTGACATTACATTGCCAAGCTCTTATTAAGAAAGACTTTCCAGGCTTGCTTAATTGTTAAAAGCTTCTGGATCAACAGGGCTGAAGCTGGTTATTGTGGCGTTGCCATCTAAGTCGGCATATACGGTAACTACCTGGACCTTGGATACTGCATCAGGTACAACAGGTGTTACTTTGCAGAGGATAGCGTAGTTCGTGCCGGAAACGACCTGTGTTCCAAGAAGGGCCAAAGGTTCTACATTGCTGCCAACGAAACCTTCGAGGGCTTTTTCCATAGCGGCCTTTGCTTCTTCCGGAAGGGCAATAGCTGCGATCTCCTCATGAGCAGCCCATCCGCCTGCGAGAGGTTCAATGTTAACTACACTTTCGCCCTGAGTATAGTCGGCTAAATTAAACGGAACAGTGGTTCTAAGCTCAGCATTGCCATCTAAATCGCGATAGATCACGATCATGCTGTATTCGTCACCGTTTTTGCAAAGGATCATGTCATTGGTTCCGGAAACCACCTGCTGCGCAACAAGAGCGACCGGAACAAGGTCTTTGTTCTCATCGACAGCGACCTTATCAAATGCTGCCTGGATCTCTTCGGGAAGTACAACAGCATCCTGTTCAGCTATCGTCCAGCCGCCTAACAGATGTTCTTCAGCGGATGATGCACTTGATGTTTCACTTGCAGATGCGCTTGAAGTTTCGCTCGATGATCCACTGACCGGTTCGGAAGAGGATCCGCTTATCTGTTCGCTTGAAGCTTCAGATGCTGAAACGCTTGAAGATTCGGAAACTGCTTCGCTCGATGATGCGCTTGCAGCTTCGGTTGACGATATGCTGGTCGCTTCGCTAGCCGTATTGCTTGCCGGCTCGGTTTTCTTTCCACATGCCGCAAGGCTAAGAATAAGCATTGATACAAAGAGTACGGATAATATGCGTTTTTTCATGGTTTGTTTCTCCTTTGATTAAATACAATCAGTTTACTGCCTGTTTCATGATATGAAGCAGGCAATTAAAATTTCCAAAATCTTATTATATCACTCTCCGACAAGTTTTACGACTGTAATATCGTGTTTGACTGTTTTCAGGAATATACCAAAGGCTTCTTCGGTGCGGAGCTTAAGGCTCGAGGTGTTTATACAGGGATGACAGCCGAGAAATTCGCCTTTCAGGACATCCTCATCTACTAACAGTTGTACACGATTCTCTTTATCATTCATCAGGCCGAGTATGCTGGATGAACCGGGAGAGCAGTCCAGCATTTCTTCCATTTCTTCCGCGGATGCAAAGGAAAGCCTTGAACTTCCGATCTGAGACGACAACTCCTTTGTTTTAAAGACTTTATCACCGGGCATCATTAGAAGATAAAAGTCCGTATGCTGACGATTTGTAAGAAAGAGATTTTTACAAACAGTAGCTTCAAGCACAGCATCGATATCTCTGCAGGCCTCCATTGTGAACGCAGCTGCATCAGGATGGTCTGTTCTCCAGTATTCCATGCCGAGTTTATCTAACATATCATAGCATCTTATTTCTTTTTCAAGACGTCCGCTGCAGTCTGCCGGACGGCCTTTTTCAAGCTTGTAATCTGACATTTTAATACTCTGTGCAATGATGAGTCGTATTACGGTTACTGATAGTCTGATCGTAAAATCAGACAAGAATTACAATGAACTATAATATCATTCAGATTGCATAAAAACAATACCGGCACTTTGTGTTTTTGCCTGATATGAAAAACGGTAACAGGGAAATATTTGAATGTGTTTTTGTTTCGTAATATAATATATATAATTAAAAATCCGCAGCATAGAGGAGGTGTTTATATGTATAGAGAGAAAATTAAAAAATATATTTCGCATTCACTTGCCATAATACTTGCCGCTGCGACTGTCTTTTCAGTACAGGGCTCTGCGGACATTTATGCTGAAGATAATGATCCTGTTGTATGGTTCGATGGAAATCAATTAAACAATTACTGTTTATCCGGCGGAACCAATATGCAGGCTGTAACTTTCGGAGAGAAGCAGTGGTATGTTGCCGCTCAGGATCTTATTGAAGGTCAGATCACAAACAACTATATTCTGATCTGCTCACCGGCGACGGCCTTCGGAAGCAGAGCGTTCTGGGATGATGGAACGCAGAATATTTACGAAGAAAGCAGCATAAGGCATTATCTGACTGTTACAAAGGAAGGTCTGTCTTTCCCTGAAGAAGAATACGCCTTGTCCACCTTTACCGAAGCAGAACAGGGGCTCATCAAAGGAACGAATATTGCCGAAGTTTCGACCGAAGGTGACAAACTTTATCTGCCGGCCGGGACTTACGGAGAAACTGCGTTCAAGGTCGGTAAATATCAGCAGGAGACTTTGATAAGTCTTCAGAATGCTCCTTACAATACGGGAGATGCATTCTGGCTGCGTCAGGCAGGAAGCAGCGAGCAGTACGCTTTGGCAGCTGTTCCTGGAAATATCGTTTCTGAGGCGGTCGTATCTGAAAACCATCAGATACTTCCTGCGATGTGCCTGGACCTTTCATTGCTTTTCTTTGCATCCGCCGCGCCAGCGGCTACAGCCGGGACATCCTTTCAGACGGATGCTGCAATTCCCGGAAAATATGCTCTGACACTGAGATATTACGATACTGCCGGAAAGATCAGCAGCAATGCATACCGCAGTGCAGACGCCGTGCGCGTGACAAAAGGCCAGGAGACTACGGATGTCTATCTGTATGTGCAGGACAATGAAGGAGCAGGCCGCGTTTGGTCAGCTAAGGTCGAAGGTGACGCCTATTACTCAATTGATAATATTTTCCCGGGAACATTTAGTCTTGACAGCTGCAGAATATGGCTGGAGACCGTTGACGGCAATCTCGCCTATGCAAAATTCGCGGATACCTATGTACCGACAGTTGAAAGTGTGACGCTGGATCAGACTCAATTGAATTTCACTGTAGGCGATACTCCGGCTTTACTTACAGCAACGGTAAGCCCGGGAGATGTACCGGACACCTCAGTTATATGGGCAAGCAACAATGAAGCGGTAGCTGTCGTCGATGCAAACGGATATGTGACGCCTGTTGGAGAAGGCAGTGCGACTATTTATGTTGCTTCTGTTGCGGATAATACAAAAGTAGCAGCCTGCGAAGTCAATGTTGCTCCTTACATACCGCCTGCAAAGTTGAACTTAACTGTAACAGGCTACAGCGGAGTTTATGACGGAGGTGCGCATTACGTTTCTGCTGCAACTGAAATAACGGAAGGAACGGTCATTTCCTACAGCAC
>CADBMM010000205.1 GCA_902795795.1 uncultured Lachnospiraceae bacterium
GCTTTGCGCCAGCACTTTTGAGGTCTCAGCGTTTGCGTAACAATATCTGCACAAATGCCTGCAGGTGTTGTAGGCACCAATGTCGCATGAAAGATAGCAGGCGCACGCTGCACGCGCACTCTTCCGTTTCGGTGCATTAAGATGTTTGCCGATTGCCTTTTCATAATCGCTGATCCGCATGCATCCGCCGCAGTCGGCGCCGTATACCGCCAGCTCATCTCCCTCTGCACATGGCCTGACCGTCATGCCATGAGCTGACGCGATCTGTATTATCTCCTTCCCCAGTGCCAGACGCTGTTCTTTCGGCACCTCCTGTGCTTCAGGAAAGTTGCGCCTGACCTTGGCATACAAGTCGATAAAACTTATCACTACTGTTTCGGTATATCCATCCAACGCCGAGGCCATCTGCTCAAATGCGCGCAGATGATAGTCCGGCGTGTATCTCTCCGACAGAAATATCGGGTCATAACGCCAGCCGATGGAATTTTCGCCGACAAGCTCAGACAGCCTTCTGAAATCATCCAGCAGACGATGCTTGTCAGGCACGTTAGGCTCGATATCCCGTCCGTAAGGCGTTATCGTGACGTACCAGTACTGGCCGTAAGGCTCAAGCAGCTCCATATACGGAAACATCGGAGACGGATCTTTTGTACAAAAGCCTATCACATCCACAATTGAAGGATCCAGGCGGTAACGGCTGACCTGCTTCGGATTAAAAGGATTTCGCACACAAACAAAGCCCTCTTTCAGCCTGTTTGCAAACCATTCGGCATAAAATGCCGGAATATCCGTCCGTTGTCCGGTATTAATGATCATCGTCTCACCGCCTTTTTTATTTCAATTATGCCATCTCGCCTGACGGCTCGATGGGGGATAGTCGTCAAATGTCCGCTTGTGCAGGCACAGCGTCCATTTTCCTCGTTATTATATCACTATCCTATCGATTATAAAAAATTGTACCGCAGATGAAGAGGCTGTCGCACAACATATATAACGGTAAATATACAATAATATCCGTCATAATGTATAATGCGACAGCCTCCTTTTTATAATATGAAAATAATTCCCAAATTACTTGACAGAGCCAATTTATCCCTATATTATGGGAATGATTCTCAATTTAGAGTCTGGTGGTGTACGTGGATGTGCTTCATCCGCATCCCGCCAATATCAAGAGGAGATAAAATATGGATCCACGACCTAAATACAAGACAAAACAGCGTGAATTGCTGCTTGAATACTTTGAATCTGTTCCCGAAACCCATGTTACCGCCGGCGACGTATGTAAATATCTTAAATCCCACGGTGCCGGAATCGGGCAGTCTACAGTTTACAGGCAGCTTGAAAGCCTCGTAGATGAAGGCATCATAAAGAAATATATCATCGACGGAAACAGTCCCGCATGCTTTGAATATGTAACGCCGGACAGCCATGTTGAAGGTGAAGTCTGTTTTCACTGCAAATGCGAAAAATGCGGAAAGCTGATACATCTGCACTGCGATGAGCTGAACGAAATACAGTCTCATCTTATGGCAGAGCACAGCTTTAAGCTCGATCCCCTGCGGACAGTATTTTACGGTCTGTGCGAGCAGTGTATGTGAAATGTTCTAATTGGAGGTTATAAAAATGAAAAAGCTGTTAACTCTGACCATTACCGCCCTGTTTGCGGCCGTCAGTCTGTCTGTTTCCGTTCCGGCCGCCGGCCAGTCCGATACAGATACCGGCAGCATTAAAATAGTAACGACCATCTTCCCCGAATATGACTGGGTCATGAATGTCCTGGGTGATAACCCGGCAGGGGCCGATGTAACGCTGCTGCTCGATGACGGAGTGGACATTCACAGCTTCCAGCCCGCTGTTGAAGATATCCTTACGATCTCTGACTGCGATCTGTTTATCTACGTCGGCGGAGAATCCGATAAATGGGTGGACGATGCCCTGCAGGAAAAAATCAACGATGACATGATCGTAATAAACCTGCTGGACGTCCTCGGCGATGCCGCTAAGGAAGAAGAAATAGTCGAAGGCATGCAGGAAGATGCGCATGAACATGAAAAAGGCGAAGCTGAGCATGAACATGAAGAAGATGAAGCCGGGCATGAACACGAAGAAGGCGAAGCCGGGCATGAGCACGAAGAAGGCGAGATCGAGTACGATGAGCATGTATGGCTCTCGCTGAGGAACGCCGCCGTTCTTGTGGAGAGCATCTCGGAAGCAATTCAGACCATAGACCCTGATAATGCCGATGCTTATCAGAAAAATACCGAGGAATATACAGAAAAGCTTAACGCCCTGGATAGCGAGTATCAGGCAGCGGTTTCAGACGCCTCTTTTAATACTCTCCTCTTCGGGGACCGTTTTCCATTCCGTTATCTTACCGACGATTACGGACTTGAATATTATGCGGCTTTTGCCGGATGCTCGGCTGAGACCGAAGCAAGCTTTGAGACTATCGTGTTCCTTTCTCAGAAGCTTGACGAGCTCTCCCTTCCCGCAGTTATGACCATTGAAGGATCCGATGGCAGGATCGCCGAAACGATCGTGCAGAATACACAGGCTAAAGATCAGCAGATCCTTACACTGGATTCCATGCAGGCCGTGACCGCTAAGGATATCGAAAACGGTACGACTTACCTTTCCATAATGGAAAAAAACCTGTCCGTTTTAAAGGATGCATTAAAATAAAAGGCGATCCGCACACGGCTTAAAGACTGCAATATCTAAATCAGAAAATACAGAGAGGCACATATTATGGCTTACCTCACAGTTCAGGATCTGTCGCTTGGCTACGACGGACATACTATCGTGGAAGGTCTGAATTTCACCGTAAATGCGGGAGATTATCTCTGCATCGTCGGTGAAAACGGCTCCGGAAAATCCACGCTTATGAAAACACTGCTGCATCTGCAGGATCCGATCAGTGGTCAGATCCTGATCGGTGACGGACTTAAAAAGAACGAGATCGGTTATCTGCCGCAGCAAACGGTAGTGCAGAAAGACTTTCCTGCTTCCGTAAAAGAGATCGTGCTCTCCGGATGCCAGGGTCGCTGCGGCCTGCGGCCGTTTTATAATCAGGAGGAAAAACAGCTCGCAAAAGAAAACATGCAGCGCATGGGGATCACTGAACTGGCGAACCGCTGTTACCGTGAGCTCTCCGGCGGACAGCAGCAGCGCGTTCTGTTAGCAAGGGCTTTATGTGCGACAGGAAAGATCCTTCTTCTGGATGAGCCGGTTTCCGGCCTCGACCCGAAGGTCACAGCGGAATTGTATGATCTTATCTCTGATCTGAACCGCGAAGGGATCACCATCATCATGATCAGCCACGATATCTCAGCCGCTGTCCGTTATGCCAGCCATATCCTGCATATCGGAGACAGTATCTTTTTCGGCACGAAGGATGAATATCTGCAAAGTGACGCCGGAAAATTTTTCATGACACAGCAGGAAGGAGGTAAGGCATAATGCTTGAAAAACTTGTCCTGTATATGCAATATCCCTTTGTCCGATATGCTCTTATCGTCGGGATCCTGATCGCTCTTTGCTCTTCCCTGCTTGGAGTTACACTTGTCCTTAAACGGTTTTCCTTTATCGGCGACGGTCTTTCACATGTGGCATTTGGAGCAATTGCCATTGCTGCCGTTGTTAATCTGACTAATGAGATGCTTCTGGTCCTGCCTATCACGGTCGTCAGCGCTATCCTGCTGCTGCGGACCGGCCAGAATACAAAGATAAAAGGTGATGCCGCCATTGCCATGATCTCCGTTGGAGCCCTGGCTTTCGGCTATCTCATTATGAATATCTTTTCGACATCTTCGAATCTGTCCGGAGATGTATGCACCACGCTCTTTGGCTCCACTTCCATCCTCACGCTGAACGAGAAGGAGGTATGGCTTTGTGCGGTCCTTTCGATCCTTGTCGTCATTTTCTTCATTCTTTTTTACAACAAGATATTCGCTGTAACGTTTGATGAAAATTTCGCCACAGCGACAGGAACCAAGGCAAATGTTTACAATCTGCTTATCGCTATCATAATTGCCGTTATCATTGTGCTGGCCATGAATCTTGTGGGATCACTTCTGATCTCCGCCCTTGTCATATTCCCGGCTTTGTCCGCTATGCGGCTGTTCAAAAGCTTTAAGAGCGTAACGATATGCTCAGCGGTGCTGTCGGTAATATGCGCTTTTCTTGGAATCGTTATTTCCATTCTGGCAGGAACACCTGTCGGATCAACGATAGTTGCCGTGGATGTTGCTGCCTTCGCAGTCTGCTATATCGCAGGAAGAATTTCCGGAGGTATTGGGAAATGAAATGCCTGAGAATGAAAGCTCTTTACTGCATGTAGTGAAGAGCTTTTTATCTGTCTCAGAGCGATATTGATCAATATTCCGTGATTTACATACCATCTTAATTATTGTATTATA
>CADBMM010000206.1 GCA_902795795.1 uncultured Lachnospiraceae bacterium
ATTATTAATGAGCAGTAGCAGAATCGAACAGATCATTGAAGAAATCGAAGAATATGTAGAAAGCTGCAGATATCAGCCGCTTTCCACGACAAAAATAGTTGTCAACAAGGAAGAGCTTGAAGAGCTTCTCCGTGAGCTCAGACTTAAGACACCTGACGAGATCAAGAGATATCAGAAGATCATTTCCAATAAGGATGCCATCTTAAGCGATGCCGAGGCAAAGGCCGAGGGGATCATAGCTGAAGCACAGGCAAAAGCTCAGGAGATGGTCACTCAGACAGAGATCATGAAGCAGGCATATTCACAGGCTACAGATACTGTAAATGCCGCTAATCAGGAAGCACAGAATATTCTCGATTCTGCTCAGTCAGATGCAAACAGCATCAGAATGAGTGCTATTTCCTATACAGATGAAATGCTCGGAAGCCTTTCAAGCATGATGGGAAGCGCACTTGCCGATGTTACAGATAAATATTCTAATCTTATCGGCGTTCTTCAGAACTGCTACGATGTTGTTAACCAGAACAGATCGGAGCTTTCTCCGACTCTCAGCCAGGCTGATCCTGAGCCGGTATCATATAATTTTGAGCCTGAAAAGACTGAGCCGGAACCGGAAGATGATATCGAGATCGACGAAGACAGCGATTTCGAAGATGAGGAGTATTGATCCAAAAACCAGATCAGTTTTAAAAGCGCAGCTTTAAGGCTGCGCTTATTCTTTGATACAAAATGAAAGAACATACCATTTCCGAAAAGAATAAAGACCAGCGCCTCAGCAAATATCTGCAGCGCCTTCTTCCCGGAGCCGGGAGCGGATTTATATATAAAATGCTGCGGAAGAAAAACATCACACTCAATGATAAAAAAGCTACAGGGAATGAGATCCTTGCAGCAGGAGATATAGTCAGGCTCTGGCTGTCAGATGAGACATACGAAAAGTTCGCACATGAAGAAGAGATCAGCTATCCGTCATTAGATCCTGATATTATTGTCTATGAAGACGATAATATTATAGTCATAAACAAGCCCGCAGGAATGCTTTCACAGAAAAGCAGTGACTCCGATATATCAGCATGCGAGCTTTTATGCGGATATCTTGTTAAATGCCGTGGCTTCACAACGGAACAATTCAGAGAATACAGACCATCGGCCGTGAACAGGCTTGACCGCAATACGACCGGACTGCTTATCTGTGCTAAAAATCTGAAGGCTGCTTCCGAGCTTTCAGAAATGCTGAAAGAGCGTACCGTGAAGAAAGAATATATTACGCTTGTAAAAGGAAAGGTGACCGGGAACAGACATATTAAAGGACGCCTTTTAAAAGATGAAAGCAATAATACTGTTGTGATCGGCGGCGAAAAAAGCGAAGGTTCTTTTATAGAAACTGCATATACAGCGGTAAAATTTTGTGATAAACTAAATTCGTCTGTGCTCCTGGTAGAACTTATCACTGGTAAAACACATCAGATAAGAGCACATCTTGCTTCTGAAGGGTATCCGGTCATCGGAGATCCTAAATACGGAGACCAGGAAGTGAACAGATCATTCCGAAAAAAATACGGCGTAAAGAGCCAGCTCCTTCATGCCTACAGGATAACATTTCCGAAGAACGACGGAGTACTGGCGTATCTTTCGGGGCGTGTCATCACCT
The DNA here is from genome assembly GCA_902795795.1 of uncultured Lachnospiraceae bacterium. GTDB lineage: Bacteria > Bacillota > Clostridia > Lachnospirales > Lachnospiraceae > Alectryocaccobium. The sequence goes on from CADBMM010000206.1 coordinate 1,652, forward strand.
CGGAACCGCCGTTTGAATACATCTATAAAGAGCAGTAAAAAGGTTTTCAGAAAGCGTATCTTAAGAAGATGGATAATACAAATATTAATGAATCAAAGCAGGAAAAAAAGGAAGGGAAGGGCAAAGTGGCAGCCGAGTATATCATAACGCTGGCAATTGCAGTCGCTGCAGGTCTGTTCCTGAACTTCTTCATACTGGTAAACGCAAGGATCCCGAGCGGATCGATGGAAAATACCATCATGACCGGAGACCGTGTCTTCGGATACAGGCTGGCTTACCTCAACAACGATCCGGAAAGATACGATATCGTAATATTCAAGTACCCGGACGATGAATCTACTCTGTATATAAAACGTATTATGGGACTTCCCGGCGAGACGGTAATTATATCGGACGGACAGGTATATGTTTATGACGCCTCTGTCGATACTACTGAGTATGCTGATGTTGAGCTGCTCCTGGATCCGTATCTTTGCGGTGATGCCCTGCTGCTGGACGACAGCTTTTGTCCTGAAACGCCGGAGGGCGGCGGAATACGCGACGGAGTATTCCGCGTCCCGGAGAATTCATATTTCATGCTGGGCGATAACAGAAACCATTCAAAGGACTCGCGTTTCTGGACTAATAAATATGTTGCCAAAGAAAAGATACTGGGCAAAGCCGTATTCAAATACTGGCCGCTTACGGAAATGAAAACTCTTGGTTATAAGGGAGAAGACCAATGAGCGCCTGGAAGACAAGAGGTCTTCGCGGATCGGCGCTGGAGAAACTTATAAACAGGACAAACGATCAGTACAGGGAACAGGGACTTGCGCTCATCCAGAAGATCCCGACCCCGATCACGCCCATAGAGATAGACAAGGAAAACCGTCATATTACGCTGGCATATTTTGAACAGAAAAGTACGGTAGACTATATTGGTGCGGTACAAGGGATACCGGTATGCTTTGACGCCAAGGAATCTGCAACGGCTAATTTCCCGCTGGCAAATATCCATGAACACCAGATAAAATTCATGCAGGATTTTGAAAAGCAGGATGGCGTAGCATTTCTTCTGATATACTATTCATGCTATGACACATATTATTATATGAGACTCGAGGAACTCATGCGGTTCGTAAAAAGGCGGGATGAAGGCGGCCTTAAACATTTCAAATACGAAGAGCTGGATAAAAACTTCTTTATTGAAGCAGGCAGCGGAGTTCTGGTGCCATATCTTGAAGGAATCAACAAAGATCTCGGAATGAGGAATTGAAAATGCGGAAACTTGCGCTTCCGGACGACGTGCTTTTAAAAGTTGAAAAGCCCGGGCGTTATACGGGAAATGAAATAAACTCTGTAATGAAAAGCAAAGATGAAGTAGATATTCGCTTTGCTTTTGCTTTTCCTGACACATATGAGGTGGGAATGTCGAATCTCGGCGTCCAGATCCTTTACGACATGTTCAACAGTTTCGAAGGGGTATGGTGCGAGAGAGTGTATTCTCCATGGATCGATCTTGATAAGATCATGAGAGAGAAAAACATTCCGCTGTTCGCATGCGAATCTCAGGATCCGGTGAAATGCTTCGATTTCCTCGGCATTTCGCTTCAATATGAAATGTGTTATACCAATGTGCTGCAGATCCTTGATCTGTCGGGTATTCCTTTGTATGCGAAATACCGTTCCGAAGATGATCCGATCGTTATCGGCGGCGGCAGCTGCGCATACAATCCGGAACCTCTTGCGTCATTTTTCGACCTCTTTTACATAGGAGAGGGCGAGATATCATATAAAGAATTATTCGAGACCTACAGGGAAGCAAAAAAGGCCGGCCTTTCCAGGATGGAATTTCTGAAGAAAGCCGCCAATATCGATGGCATTTACGCTCCGGCGTTTTATGAGCCGGAATATAACGAGGACGGTACGCTAAAAGCATTCGGCCCTGTAACAGAGGACGTCCCAGCCACAGTCAGGAAGGTCATAGTTAGCGACTTTAAGAATGCTCCCTATCCTAAAAAGCCTGTTATCCCATATGTCCAGGCCGTAATGGACAGAATGGTGCTTGAGATACAAAGAGGCTGTATCAGGGGCTGCCGTTTCTGTCAGGCAGGTTATATTTACAGGCCATTACGCGAACGCAGCCTGGATGAAATGAAAGAGATGGTCAGGGAGCTGATCTATAATACAGGCTACGACGAGATATCGCTGAATTCACTCAGCTCCAGCGATTATGAAAAGCTGCCTGAGCTTCTGGATTACCTCATCGGAATATGCAATGAAAAAGGCATAAATATATCACTGCCATCGCTCCGCATTGATGCGTTTTCTCTGGACGTCATGAATAAGATCCAGGACGTCAAAAAAAGCTCTCTGACCTTCGCACCCGAAGCCGGTAGTCAGAGAATGAGAGATGTTATAAACAAAAATCTTTCGGAAGAAAGTATTCTTGGCGGAGCGCTTGAGGCGTTCAAGGGCGGCTGGAACAAGGTCAAATTGTATTTCATGCTCGGGCTGCCGGGGGAAACTGATGAGGATGTAAAAGAAATATCCCATCTCTGCCAGAAAATAGCCGAGACGTACTACGAAATACCGAAGGAAGAAAGAAACGGAAAGGTAGCTATCACTGCCAGCACGTCATTTTTTGTTCCGAAGCCATTCACAGCTTTCCAATGGGCACCGATGAATAAAGAGGATGAATTTCTCGAAAAGGCAAGGATGCTTAAGAATGAGATAAGAAGCGAAGTGAACCAGCGAAGCATGAGCTACAGATATCATGACGCCGAAGTTTCCGTGCTTGAAGGTGTCTTTGCAAGGGGCGACAGGAAACTGGACAAGCTTATAGAAGCTGCATACCGCAACGGAGCGCTGTTTGATTCATGGACTGATACATTCAATTCCGACGCCTGGAAAAAGGCTTTTGAAGAGACGGGTATAGATCCGTATTTTTATACGGCAAGAGAAAGAAGCGAAGATGAGCTGTTCCCGTGGGATTTCATCGATATAGGAGTAACAAAGAAATTCCTTCTTAAGGAATGGAAAAAATCGCAGGAAGCAGTGACTACGATGAACTGCCGCGAAGGCTGTTCCGGCTGCGGAGCCAGATGCTTTGGAGGAGGGATCTGTTTTGCGCCTGAGAGTTAAATTTACGAAAACCGGTCCTATGCGGTTCACAAGCCATCTGGATATCATGAGATATTTTCAGAAGGCTTTAAGAAGGGCTGATATAAATGTCTCTCTGTCTGAGGGCTTCAGTCCGCATATGCTCATGTCCTTTGCATTGCCGCTGCCGCTTGGAATGTCAAGTACCGGCGAATATTTCGATGTCGATGTGAAAGATGCTCCGGCTTCCGATGAGATGATCCGGCGCCTCAATGAGCAGATGTGCGAAGATATAACTGTGCTCAGTGTCATAAAGATCCCGGAAGATAAGGCTAATAAATGCATGTCTCTTGTGACAGGGGCGGATTATTCCGTGACGCTTGCAGACGGAGGCAAGTTTGACGAAGAAATATTTGCGGACGGCATACAGCGTTTCATGGCGCAGGATAAGATAATGGCTGTAAAAAAGACGAAGAGGAATGAAGAACTGACGGATATAAAGCCGTTCATATACAGCTTTTATATTTCGGAGGACTTAAAGACGATACATCTTCGCGCCGGAGCCGGAAGCGTGGGACATTTAAGAAGCGATCTGGTCATGAACTCGCTTTTTGAATTTCTTGGTCTTGATGCGGAAAAATATGAACTCAGCTCGCAGCGGGACGAACTCCTGAGCGGGAAGCCCGAGCATTTTGTGCCGCTGTATAAAATGGGCGAGGTAATGTATTGAAACATGTCATACGATATCGGTTCAACATCCTTGATCGTCGTGCTGCGTTATTACTGAATTAAGACAGATGGCAGGAATATAATTTTATGAAAAAACTGATCTGCGCAAAAATGCCGGTAAAGAATACCGAAGCCATAGCAGTTATGCTTTGCGAGGATGACATCCCCGTTGAGCTTTATATCGAACGCCGCGGGGGAAACATTGCCTGCGGCGATATTTTTGTCGGGTACGTGGAAAAAATCATTCCTCCGGAAGGAGGAGCATTCGTAAGGCTGTCTGAAAATGAAAGAGGTTATCTGCCGCCTTCGAAGCGGAAAAATATAGTTTATAAGACTGCAAAAAAAGATGATATCATGAAACCCGGCGATGAGATCATTGTACGCATCGAAACGGAAAGCACGGCTGAAAAACATGCTGTGCTCAACTGCAGCCTGAAAACGCCGGGAAATAAAGAGATCGTAGATGAAATAAAGGAAAAAGGACTTCACAGGCCTGCGGGAACCTGCCTGTATAAAGCTCCACGGCGGTGGTCCGAGATACTGGACAGAAATGCCGCGGAAGAATTTTCACGTATAGTTACGGATGACGAGACAGTATTTGAGGATCTGGGCGGGAAAGCGGCGTTTTACGATGATAAGCTAGTAAGCCTTTATAAGCTTTATAATTTATCTACCGTACTTGACCGGGCGCTTGCAAAGAAGGTCTGGCTTTCTTCGGGAGCATATGTATTTATTGAGAGGACGGAAGCATTTACGGTAATAGATGTAAACTCCGGCAAGATCTCCGGCAGGGCCGGCAGCGAAGAGCTGTTCCTCAAGGTCAATAAGGAGGCCGCGGATGAGATATTCAGGCAGCTGCGTCTCAGACATATATCGGGATCGATCCTTGTGGATTTTATAAGCATGAAGAAGGGTGAGTCCGTCAATGAGCTTTTTTCTTACTGCCAAGAGCTGGCTGAGGCTGACCCGGTGTACGTTAATGTCGTGGATATCACAAAACTCGGAATAATGGAGATCACACGGCATAAGACCGTAAGACCGCTTGCAGCTCAGATAGCTGCGCTGTAACGAATCAGGGTTGATCGGACAGAGAAAACAGGGAGAATATGAATCTTAAAATATTTGATAGCAAATGCGTACAGATCACCACAGCCTCCGGAGAGGTCTATGAGGGTATCGTATCTTATTGCAGTGAAGAATATGTTTTCCATGAATACGGCTGTCATCAGGAGGCTCTGTATCTTACGCCGATCCTGTTTTATAAGGATGATATATTGGATGTCGTGAGCCTGGAAGAGGTGAACGGCCCGTTTGGGCATTATTCCGAGAAATACGGACTTCTGGAAAAGAAGTGTCTGGAATGGGGAACCGATATGATGGAAGAGGTCTTTGATTCAGAGGACGATATCCAGATACTTAGAATGCTGATCTGTATAAATGATAATTTCAAATCACTTACAGATAGAGCCGTCCCTGGCATGGCTCCGTGGCGCAGCGGAAGTGGCATATCACAATCAGAAGATGCAGAAAATGAAACAGGACCGGTATATCTGGGAGAACTGGAGAACATGCTGAATACGCTTGTGAAATACAGCAGCAATAGTGAAGTCGTTAACGAGGCAAAGACTATGCTGGAGCGGCTCTTTACAGCGTGACGGGACGCACAGACTAATAAATCGGGAGTTTAGGATAATAATAAATTGAAAAAAGAAACAAACGCTCTACGTAAAGAGGAGACTGCCCTTCCCAAGGGAAAGCTGCGAGTGCGAAAAATCAAAGGCAGAGACTACTACTATCTTCAGTTCCGCGAAGGGAAACATGTACGTAGCCAGTATGTGAAAAGGTCTGAAGTGCCGAAGTTGTCAAAACAAATTGAGCGCAGGGCTGCAATCAAAGGAAAGCTTGAAGAAACAAAGACCCGTCTGGCCGCATATGAGCAATTGCTTGGTATTCATAGAACTTATCGGCCTGTAAAAGGTATTGATTATCAGGATTACACTCTCTTCATGTCCTCACTTGCTCATGATTACAAGCGTTTGGGCAGGGATGGATTTCTGGAAAAGTATGATATCTCAAAACATCGAGGCCTCAACAAACGATATCTCAGAGGTTTTATAGATTATATCACTGGAATTGAGAGTCGAAGCGCCCGCAAGACAAACGACCTTGTGCTTGATCCTTATACACACCTTATGTATTTCAAAGAACTGGCGCTGGAAATTAAGAAAGCCGGTATCGGCCGGCAACAGATCTTCGTAGAATGTTTGTGGATGCGCAGTTTTGTTAAAAGAATATATGCCTTAGCTTGCATTTGCTGAATGTATATGACGATTACATTGTAAAACACTTTCAAAAAATGATGTGAAGATGTACAACCTGATTGGAAAGACTATGGTGCTTCTTTCAAATGATCCCAGACATCCAGGACTTCAAAGTCATGAGATAAATGTGCTTGTGTGAGCAAGCTCCCGCCGCACATTATGCTCCATCCAAGCACCGCTCGCAGGAACGCGCAAATTCGAATTTGATTGAGGCAAATATATGAAATTGTTCAAAGAACAAACTAAAGCTGAAAAAGATATAAGTTATCTCAATCTGGTATCCCGTTATGGGCTGGTCAAACCGGGATACAGACAGGATCTGAGCAGCAACAGGATCGTTGAGTTTGCATACCTGCCTGATGACGAAAAGGTCTTTTTGCTTGGCAGTATGGATGGTTCCTATCCATATTGGATCTCGGAAACAGATATCGGTGACATAGAGACGAACACAGCCATTGTAGAAAGCATACTTCATAAAGACTTTTCCTCTTTTACCGTAATACTCGGGGAAATATCACGGAAGCTGAAGGACTGTTACAGGCGCAGGATACTGGTATCAGGCAATAATGTAAGTACACCATTTGATCACGGATATGCGAAAGAACAGCCGCAATACTGGAGCAGGTTTATCGCAGGGGATATTTGTTTTTATCACAAACGTCTCAGGGAACTTTGCAGGGAAAGAGAACTGGATGGGCGATACCTGGAATTCTTACGAGCTTATCTGAAAAGACTGGAAACAGAAACAGCTTCAGATCCTGTAAAAGAATATGAAAGCAAGAAGATACTGATGGATCTGATCAGATCCGAGGATTATCTTTTACTGTCGGATAACATAGATATCAGAGATACATATATCCGGATAAGGAACGTTATCAGCAAATTGTATAACGCTTATATGAGCATCGTGAAGTAAGAGTAAAAGAAATGTATCATAAAAAGCTGGCAGACCGGGATCGAGTTTAAGAGAACTTTGGAAGGCGTGAAATGAAATAATTAAAGCAATGACTTGGATTTGAGGAGATGACACAATGATCGAAATAAGAATCATAGACGCGGATCACAAAACGGATATCAATATTCCAAACGAATCGTTTCCGTTGTACGGGAAGATGATTCCTTCTTTGCGCAATGGGATCTGGAGCTATGGGATCGAACTATTCTCATCTGAGAATATATCTGAAATGACTTTTCCGGACGAAAATTACGATTTTGATGAGATGTCAAATAATTGCGTTTTTGTCGGTGCATATGAAGGTGACAAATGTATCGGACTTGCAATCTGGCAAAAAGAGTGGCATAAGTACCTGTATCTGTTTGATCTCAAGGTCAACAGCAGTTATCGCGGGAAGGGAATCGCTTCTGCACTGATAGAGCACGGAAAACAGCTCGCAAAAGAATCAGGCTTTCGTGGACTATATACTATCGGACAGGATAACAATCTGAATGCCTGCAAATTCTATTTGAAGAGCGGTTTTGAAATCGGAGGATTTAACAATCGCGTTTATGCCGGAACCAGCCAGGAGGGTAAGGGAGATATATACTTCTATTTGGATGAAAAACTATAAAAATTGTAATAAAGAGTTATAATTCGTGTCCGCTTTTTTAGTTTAGATCCAAGCATCCAAACCACATAAAAAAATATACAGTTCGGATTTAATGTGTATATTTACGGATAAAACTGAACAGGATATAGATCGGCCTGAGGTGAAGAAAATGAAAACAAAAAGTCGATCAAACTTGAATTAATGGAGGTCTGTGGAATGAAGCGAACGGTAGAAGAACTGCTTCAATGCCCATACTGGATCATTGACATAGTGCCGTCACAAGTGCCTGAGGACAGTCCCGGACAATACTTTGCTGTTGAAAAGTATTTCCTGCAAGACGATCGGATAGAAGAGATAAAACAAAAACATATTAATCTGATCCTGAAGCTTAATTGCTATAGAGACATATCGATCAGTAATGAAACTGTGATCAATCCGTTGCCGAGGCACGTTGCCGACGAGATGAAAAAAAGGTATCTCTATATTATGACAGGCGAAAGTATGATCCTTTCCGAACCTGATGATACTCATCTGACTGTTTTTAATCCGGATCCGCAACTGTTGGAACTGATCAGACAGATTGCTTTCGGTGAGGGCCTTTTTGTTTGGAAGCCTGCCTTTTAAGCCAAAATATTTATACAAATATCAATGTGTCCGGATGAGGTTAAGCTGGCATTTGCAGAGGTGGATGAATGGAATTCGGATGGATCAATGTATTCGGTGTGATCATCGTGATCCTTATGCTAATACCGAATATTGTTTATACAATAAAGAACAAAAATGAGAATAATCTATGCACGAACCGCTTCATGAACGTTATCGAACAGATCGGACGGTATGCCTGTATCGTGCTTATGTGGCTCCCTCTCATTGTTTGGAAATTCGGATTTGCGAGCGTATTTGAAATGGTGCTTTATTTAGTGTGCAACGGGGCGCTTCTTGCCGCGTATTGGATCTCGTTTGCAGTCTATATGAAGCGCAAGACTGTGAGACTCGTTCTTGTCCTTGCGATTCTTCCCTCATGTATTTTTCTGCTAAGTGGGATTTTGTTACGGCACTGGCTGCTTGTCGGATTTGCCGTACTATTTGCAGTCGGGCATATTTACGTGACTTATAAGAACGCAGCATATATCAAGGATAGAAACTGACAACTTCCGGCTTTAGGATCGGGAAAAATAACCGAAGCAGAACTCTATAAGGAACTTGGTATATTGATCTATGGGGGTTGAGTAACAGATGGAGAACAATATATTGCAGATCGATAATCGAAAGGATTTCCGTGAATGGCTTGCCGTCCATGCTGCCATAGAAAGTGAATGCTGGGTCGAATTGAAGCGCGGAAAGCCTGTCGATGACGACAGGTTTTATTATCTTGATGCTGTAGAAAAAGCGCTTTGTTTCGGTTGGATCGACAGCATATATAAGCTGATCGACGGAAAACGTATGCAAAGATTTACGCCAAGGAAAAAGAACAGTCCATGGACAGAGTTGAACAAAGAGCGCGTCCGTCGTCTGGAAAAGCTTGGTTTAATGACAAATGCAGGCAGAATTGTCCTCCCCGCGATGGGAACGAGGAGCTTCAAAATCGATCATGATATAGAGGCGGCAATGAAAGCGGCGCGGTGCTGGTCTGTATTCAGGAAATTTCCGCCATTATATCAGAGGGTTCGGGCATATAATGTTGCCTTTTACAAGAAGCGTAATCAGGTCATGTACGACCAGACGCTGGAGCATCTGATCAGCGAGACAAAAAAAGGTCGGATGTATGGCGAATGGAACGACTACGGAAGACTTTTGGACTATTAACTCTCAGTTTGTCGAAACATATTGGCCTGGCAATAGAGTGATAAAAAAGGAACGGGAAACACTATGAAGAAAACGATTTGTTTGATACTGTCTGTGTTGATTTTAGCACTTGTAATTGGAGGATGTTCAAACGCTGATGGAA
>CADBMM010000207.1 GCA_902795795.1 uncultured Lachnospiraceae bacterium
ATCTGTCAGATCCAATTCCATTGCGATCTTTATGAGAGATTTTAATGATATCTGTCCAGTCTGTTCGAATTTTTTTATAGTCCCATAGCTTACATTGCTCCGCGCCGCAAGCTGCTGTTGTGTATAACCCTTACGCTTCCGGATCTGTTTGGCCCTTTTTGCCAGATCAACCGAAATATCCGATGGGCTTCTCAAAACATATTCCATACCATCACCTCCTGCTATTATTATATCAATTTTTGAAGTATTATCAAATAAATTGATATAATAATAGCAATTTATCACGAACAGAAAAGGCGGCAGGTTCGACCTGCCGCCCCTTAAACCAAATTATTATTTACTGAACAATTTCTTTGGTCCGTATTTCTTTCTGTTGTATATATAATGAACGATCAGAACTCCGACTATTATCACTATGCCTATTATGTCAGTAGTCCTTCCAACATACATCATGCATAGGCCGGCAACTAAAAGAAGTATTCGGAAAACAATGTTTATCTTATATGTGCACCATCCTATTACAAACAGAACAATACTGAAGCACCCTATAAGTGCAGGGATGAGTGAAAGCAGCGCCTTACCGATTCCATTAAGCAAAAGCAGATCTGTTCCAAAGGCAAAGCAGTATGGAACAAAGAATGCACATAGACCAATTCTGCATGCCGTTACTGCAACAGACAAGGGCTTCTCTCCTGCGATTCCGGCCGCCGTAAATGCCGCAAGTGCTACCGGAGGAGTAATGCCGGAAAGGCTTGCAAAATGAAGGATAAACATATGTGCGGCTACAAGCGGGACTCCCATCTGAATCAAGGAAGGCGCACATACGCTTGCTGCAATAACATATGATGCCGCAACCGGAAGACCCATTCCAAGAATTATCGTGATCAACATAGTAAGGATCAGTGCCGGCAGCATATTTCCGTTTGCAACGCCCAATATAAGGGATGAAAGCTTTATTCCCATACCAGTCAGGTTCAACAATGCTACAACGAGGCTGGCGCAGATAAACGCGCCACCGATCGGCATAAGAGTCTTACAAGCTTTATAGGCAGAATCTGCTATCGCCATCAAAAACTTTTTCGGCGATAATCTTGTTTCCGGATTAATCTCGGTAATGAGCAGGCCACCAAGGATCGCAAATCCCGCGGCTCGAAGCGGGCTTCTTCCGAGCACACACATATCCACTATAATAATGATCAATGGTAAAAGCAGATAGGATTCTTTAAGCAGTAAAAGTCCATTCTCTCTTCGTTCGGCAGAGCTTTTCAGGCTCAATCTTCCAGCTTCCATATCCAGTGACAGATATAAGCTTACATAATAAAGAATTGCCGGAATGATCGCATATATTATCAGCTGTCCATAAGGAATGCCCATGATATCTGCAGCCAGGAAAGCAGCTGAAGCCATAACAGGCGGCATTATCTGACCGCCGATCGAAGCAACTGACTCAACCGCGCAAGCAAAGTTTCCATCATACCCGGTTTTCTTCATCAATGGAATCGTAAACGTTCCGGTCGCTACAACGTTGGCCGCGCCGGCTCCTGAAATGGTACCGAACAAGGCGCTCGAAAGAACAGCAACTTTAGCCGGACCGCCACGGCTTTTTCCGGTAAGGAAATTTGCAAGCCGAATAAAATAATTACCGGTTCCCGACATACCCATTACGGATCCTAAAAAGACAAACGGAAGGATATATGTCGAGCAAATGCCAACCATAGAACCAAAAAGGCCGTCTCCGGTACCATAAAACTGGTTAAAAATATCTCTGAAACTATACGGGAAGATTTTGAATTTTCCGGGGAAGTGCCCTCCAAGTATAGCATATGCAAAAAATACCAAAGTAAGAATGACAAGAGGCCATCCTACAGTTCTTCTTGTCAATTCGAGAATAGCAATAACTGTTATGACACTGAAGAAAATGTCGGTATCGTTATGCCCCAGAGCGGTTCGCATGACCCAAGCATCATGATCCATAATAATATAGATCGTTGATGCTACAACGAGTGCCACAAAAACAATATCTATAACTAGAATTACTGTTTTTGCGATTTTATTCTTTCCCGGTCTGGGACCGAGGATCAGTCCCAGAAGGAGAACGAACGCCACAAAAACGGGCCTTATTATAGTTGGGGAGGTCGCCGAAAAGCAGAGTGAATACATGAACCACAAAACCCCTACGGTCGTAAAGATCGTAACGATCTTTTCTTTCATACTTTTTTGCATGAAACTTTTTTCTTCCTGCTTATTAGCACCATTGTTGATATCTTCTATTTTTTCACTCACGGCGTTCCTCCCCCTTTTCAATTTACTGTTAGTATGTTTAGCTGAAAAATTACGGAATCATATTCTCAGGAACTTCTACACCGATCTCCTGATAATACTTATAAGCACCGGGATGAAGTTTTGCAGTTGTGATGTTGCTGAGTTTTTCAGGATCAATATCCTTTGCTGCTGCAACTGCAAGGTTCAGTGTATCGGAATTTTCCATGCAGATCTTTGTGATAGCATAAGCTACATCCTCAGGAAGGTCTTTGTTGCACATGAAGAAGCTGTACTCGCAAAGTGTTTTATAATCTTCTGTCATATACGTATAAGTGTCTGCATCGATCGAAACGATAGGTCTGGTGGGATCTGCCTCCACCAGTTTTTCAAGAGCTTCGTCAGGAAGCGGAAGGAACTTGACTTCGTTTGTAAGCTGGATCTCTGTGCAGGATGCAAACGGATGTGCGCCTGAGAAGCTGCATGCATCAACAGTTCCGTCTTTAAGTGCGTTAACTGCATCAGCCCATGCCAGAGAAACCGGTTTGATCTCAACGCCGCATGCTTCGTAGATCTTAAGCTGCCAGTTATAGCTGCTTCCTGCCGGTCCTAAGCAAACGGATTTTCCTTCAAGATCTTCAATACTTTCGATTCCGCTGTCGGCAAGGGTGTAGCACGCAAATGCACTCGGATAGCACGGGAACAAAGCTGTAATACCTTCATAGGTTTTTCCTGAACTTTCTGCCCAGCCGGTTCCTGTCTCACCTTCATAAACCAGAGGTGTACTGGTCATTCCAAGAACAAGCGGATTGCCACTTACCTGTGCTACGTTTGCACTTCCGCCTTCAGTAGCTTCTACCTGGAACTGTATATTTGTGTTCTCTTCTACAAGCTGAGCGATTGCTGTTGAAAGAGTAAAATACATTCCTCCTGAAGCGCCTCCGGCGATTTTAAGCATGTCTTCTGAAAGGTTCTTAAGATCAACTTCTTCCGCTTCAGATGATGCTGACGATGTGGATGAAGCATCCGATGCAAATGCTGTTGCTGTAAGAGTAAGCACCATCATTGCCGTTACCAGAATTGCCCAAAATCTTTTCATTTTTTTACCTCCTTAATAATATTAAATGATCTCACTTGACTTACACTGCTTAGCATCACCGCAGTAAAGTCTTTTCTTTATATTATTAGACTGAAACTTTTTTTACATCGTTCAAATGTTTAGATTTCAGGGAACAAACGAAGTGTTTTTTTGTTCATTTGCACATCGTAAAAAACTATTTTTTACTATAAACTCTTATTAAATGAGGTGTTGGGATGAGCAGTTATTATTCAGGCAATTCTGAATTTTCGCGGTTTAAAGAAAACAGCACTCAAAAATCCTCGGATACCGTTTTATTCGAGGCTGTCTTGAATTCCGAAAAGATACCGAAACGATATCTTGAAAACTCCCCTTTCGGCAATGAAAATGTATTCCCTTCCCGTATTTTAGTAATAAATCAGGATAAAAGCGATTATCAGAAGCTATATTCACTGATGGGAACCTGTGCCACCATGGTAAGTTCGATCTTTAGAACGATATGGCAAGATACCATTGTTTTTTGCTACAAGGGAAACCCGAAATATCCTTTATCTGAACACCATAATTTTCTGGAATATTTACGCAGGAATAATGCGGCCTGCGGCCTTAGTCGTGAATTTAAAGACCTTTCAGATATTCCTCTTTGTTTTGATCAGGCATTTTTTGCTGTAACTACAGGCAGCAGATTGAATCCTTCCGCTGTATTCTTTGATTATGAAGACTATTATGCCGAACATATTATTCACTATGCTGAACGCTTCCTTCCTGAAGGGCTTCTTTTTTCACCGCAGCTTCGCATGCTTTGCGAGCATGACCTCAATAAAGGCTCCAGCTTTGTAGAAACGCTCCGAGCCTATCTGGCAAATATAAATAACCTCAACCAGGTTGCAGACAAGCTTCACATTCACAGAAATACACTTTTTTACCGTCTACGCAAAATTGAAGATCTTACCGGTTGGGATCTGGATGACGGACGCTGTCTTAATAATATAGGTCTTTATCTGCGTACTATGGACCTTATATCTGATACCACAAAGGGGGATGATCCGGATGACTGATATTTCATACCCCTTTATTGAAGCAAAGCATATTACCAAGATCTTTTCTGATACAGCCGTTTTGATCGATGTTGACTTCTCGGTCTGCCCAGGTGAGGTTCATGCACTCTGTGGTGAAAATGGTGCCGGAAAATCAACGCTTATAAAAATATTGTCTGGCGTCTATGAGCGCGATGGAGGTGAACTGATCCTAAATGGCAGAAGTCTAGATCATATTTCTCCAAAAGAGGCTCTCAATTTAGGGATCGTCTGCGTGCATCAGGAATTATCCATAGTACGCACTCTTGATGTTGCTCACAACCTGTTTCTTGGGAATTTCCCTAAAAACAAGTTCGGGCTGATCAACCGCCATGCGTTATACCATAATGCCAAAATAGTTCTTAAACAAATCGGACTTGATATCGATCCTAAGATATCCTGTGAAAAGCTTTCCTTTGCCGAATGTCAGCTTCTTGAAATCGGCAGGGCATTGAATCGCAATGCAAAGCTTTTAATATTTGATGAACCGACTTCCGCTCTTACACCAAAAGAAAGTACTGTTCTCTTTTCACTTATAAAAAAACTGAAGTCTGAAAATGTGGCAGTCATTTATATTTCACACAAGATCACGGAACTGCTTGAAATTAGTGACCGGATAACGATCCTTCGTGACGGAAAAGTCGCTGCTTCAACTGAGACAGCCAGTCTTTCCAGAGAAGAGCTTATTGCTTTTATGATAGGACGTCCGCTCGATAACTTTTATCACAAAATGAAAGTAAAGCCCAGAGAAGTAGCCCTTTCTGTCAGAAACCTGTCCAAAAAAGGCGTTTTTGAAGATATCAGTTTTGAAATCCGCCGCGGAGAGACCGTCGGGCTTTTCGGCGCCGTGGGCAGTGGTCGTTCATCGATAGCGGAATCTCTGTTTGGACTGCAGAAATATGACTCCGGACAGATCTTCATTAATGGAAGGGAAGAAGAGATCAACGATGTAAAGCACGCCATATCCCTTGGCCTCGCGCTTGTTCCGGATGACCGTCAGATCAACGGTCTTTCTATGCTGATGAGCGTTTTAAACAATATTATGCTGAGCCGTTTCGCTTCAATAAACGGGCTCGAATATTTAAACCTTTCCAGAGAACAGGATCTGGCTGAACAATACATTCAGAATATCTCTATAAAAACTCCTGCATTAAACACACCTGTATATCGTCTCAGCGGTGGAAACCAACAGAAGGTCGTGCTTTCAAAATGGCTTATGATGCATCCCGAGATCCTGATCCTTGATGAACCGACACGAGGCGTTGATATCGAAACGAGCGCGCAGTTTTACGAAACACTAAGTGACCTGGCTTCAAAAGGGGCGGCGACCCTTTTAATTTCCACAGATATATCCGAGCTTCTCGGAACCTGTGACCGTATACTCGTGCTGCTTGATAAACATATAGCTTATAACTTCAACGTACATGATATAACCCGAGACACTCTTATAAAAGCCATTAAAGGAGAAGACTGATATGAGGCAAAAAACATCCGTCTCCTTAGGAGAGATCCGTTCATTCGGCTACATTGAGCTTCTTGGTATTATATTGTTATATTCTGTTTTCATGAGCTTGTTTGTTCCGGGTTTTTTTACTCTAGGCAATCTGACTAACATTGCAATCAATGCCTCAATTCTTGGAATTATGGCAAGCGGCGTGACTTTTGTAATGATCACCGGAAATATTGATCTCACATGCGGCGCGGTCATGACGCTTTCCGCTTGTGTTTCCTGTTCAATCATTGACTTTTCTCCTTTGCTGGCACTTATTGTTCCGCTTTTGATCGGTATCTTTTTAGGCCAGGTCAATGGCTTACTCATAGGAGGGCTGCGTTTTAATTCATTCATCACAACACTTGGGCTGCTGTATATTTATCAGGCACTGGCTTTTTTGTTTACCAGCTCACACTATTTCTCCTCAACCTATACTGGCTGGTACAGTGCCCTGGGGCAGGGATCGTTTCTTGGAATTCCTGTTCCCCTTTTACTCTTTATCATTATCGTAATCATTTTCTTCTTCGTACAAGAATATTCAGCTTTTGGCGCTAAGCTTTTTGCTGTTGGATGTAATCCGATAAATGCTGGTTTTTCAGGTGTTCAGCCAATGAAAGTGACCATACTTGTTTACATCATCAGCAGCCTTTGCTCATCCTTTGCCGGAGTTCTCTTATGCGCGAGAACTATGGCCGCTCAGCCTAAGACCGGAATGGGATTTGAATTTGATGTTTTTATTGCCGTCATGATCGGAGGTATTATTTCTTCCAAATTTAACGGAAACGCCATCGGAACGCTGCTTGGAGTTTTACTTCTGACTATATTAAAAAACAGTTTTTCCCTTATGAGGCTTTGGTCCGGCGTGGAATATATCGTTGAGGGCGCTGTACTGTTTCTGATCATTTTAATCCAGCTTAAGCGCTCATCAGGAGATCCCAAATGAAAAAGAGTCTGCATTTAATCTTTAATAATTACATTCTGATTGCAGATGCTGCTGTTTTTATAGCGGCATGTATATTTATTCCAAATTTTACAAAGCCCGGGAATTTATATACCTTGCTGCAGAACATTTGCGTTTACGGAATCGTCGCTCTTGGCACGATGCTTATTATGATAACAGGAACCATAGATTTTTCTGTAGGTTTTCTTGTCGCTAATGTTTCTATTGTAGCTTGTCTTTCAATTAACAGGTTCGGTTTTATCACCGGTTTAATATTCTCGTTTGTTTTCGGCTGTATCATCAGTATTTTCAATGGAGCTATGATAAACCGACTGAAAATCAACCCGCTTATCATCACGCTTGGCACTATGATGATCTTGCGTGGCATCGGCACTGCCATATGTAATGCCGCAGATGTTATCTGCCTTGATCCTGCACTGGCGTCTTTATTTACTTGCTCCATCGGCGGAATCATACCTCTTTCTCTTATTTGCCTGGCGATAGTTTTCTTCCTGGTCGTAATTTTGTTAAAACGTACCGTTACGGGAACCAACCTGTTCGTAATCGGAACAAATTATTATATCGGACATATAAATGGTATCCTTGTGGAAAGAGTACGAATTTTTGTTTTTCTTTTAGCCGGAATATTCTACTCTATCGGCGGACTTTTCTGGGCATCGCGAATGAATTCCGGATCGATAAGCATAGGAGACAACCTCATGCTTCTGATCCTTTCATCCTGTGTTATCGGCGGAACAAAAATATCCGGCGGAAAAGGTAACCCTCTTTCAGTCCTTCTTGGAGTATTTCTTATACAGACCATCAATAATATGATGTCGCTGCTTGCCCTTCCGGTCTCTCTGCAAATGCTGATAACCGGTGTTGTACTTATTATTTCTCTTTCTGTCGAACGGCTTCTTCGCCCTAAATATAAAAGAAGGGGGATCGGATGATGAGAAAATGTTTCGTGTTTATACTGCTTCTTTTCACAGGTGTTTTTCTGATTTCCTGCTCCGACGATCACAAACATGAGACCTATGAAAAAACTATTGGTGCCTGTCTATCGCAGACCACCGTTACACCATATGGCGTTCATTTAAGGCAAAGCCTCGAAGAGTTATGCGAATCACAGAACTGGAAATTTGTCTGTCTTGATGCGGAAAGAGATGCTGCAAAACAACAGACCCAGGCAGAGGCCATGGCGGAGATGGACATAGATCTTTTTCTATTCTGGCCGACAGAACGTTCCGCCGGCGTAGCTATTTGCAAGACCTTTTATGAAAAAGGCATTCCGATAGTAATAATGAATGGAGATATAGCAGAAGAAGGGTATCCCTATACAACCGCTTTCGTCGGTCCCGATCAGTATATGATGGCTCACGATATCGGAGAATATCTTGTAAAGACTACTCCTGATGGCGGTAATGCTGTTATGATCAACGGCGGTATTGCTTCGACGCAGTTCCTTCTGCGCCAACAAGGATTCGAAGATGCAATCGCAGGAAGCGGCATAAAGCTTCTGCAGGTAGAATTCAGCGAAAGCGACCGCGCTAATGCACAGAATCTTATGGCGAATTATCTTTCTCTATACAACGATATCGATATCGTATACTGTGCAAGCGACAACCTTGCTTTAGGGGCAATCAAAGCAATCGATGCCGCCGGACGTGAAGGCCTCAGGATCGTTTCCATCGATGGAATGAAAGAAGCTTTTGATTATATACGGGAAGGTAAAATCGAACTTACGGTAAGACAGACGCCTTATGACACTGCATTAAAATTTATCGAAACGGCACAAACCATTTTCTTGGGAAAAGAGCTGCCGGAACGTAATTGTTTTAATGATTATGTATTGATCACCGCCGAAAACGTCGATGACTATGAGCCGTCATACTAAGACAATGCCCGGCTGGACACCAAAACTATTCTGTTAAGATCTTTTTAATACAGAGAAATGAAAAGCCATTTCATAACAAGCGAAGAACAGCATAATAAGATGCTTACCGCGCCCATGAAGGGTCTTATACTTAAGATCTCCCTTCCGTTGGTCGCATGTCAGCTTATTGCTGTTATTTATAATACCGCTGACACCTATTTCATGTCACAAATCAGCACCAGCGCTTCTGCCGCGATCGGTGTTACTTATTCTCTTTTGGCTATCATTCAGGCAATTGGTTACGGTATCGGTATCGGCTGCTGCAGTAATGTAAGCCGCCTTCTTGGTGAAAAGAATAATAAACGTGCTACTGAATTTGCTTCGACTACATTAGTCATATCACTCTTAACCGGAGTCATCCTTTGTGTCGCGGGATTGCTGTGGCTTGATCCGCTCATGCGGCTGCTCGGCGCTACAGATACCATGCTCGCATATGCAAAGGATTATTCAATCTGGCTTTTAGCCGGTGCTCCTTTCCAATGCGCATCCTATCTGGTCATGCATCTGCTCCGTTCTGAAGGCGAAGCGACTTTATCAATGATCGGTCTTCTTCTGGGCGGTATATTAAATGTCGTGCTAGACCCGCTGCTGATTTTTACTGCCGGTCTTGGCTCCGCCGGCGCCGCGATTGCCACTTCGGTGAGCCAGCTGGTCAGCTTCATTTTCCTCTTGTATTTATTCCAAAGCAAAAGAAGTATTCTTCATTTTTCGGGAAAAGCAATCGTTGCCGACTGGTCCATAATAGCCGGCATCGTAACCATCGGTTTTCCTACCACCTGCAGGCTCGGGCTTGCCAGCTTCGCGTTTGCCATGCTTAACAACGCAGCCGGCATTTACGGCGATGCCGCTGTCGCCGCTGTAACTATTACAAACAGGATCTATATATTGATCCGCTATGTTGCCGTCGGGTTCGGACAGTGTCTGCAGACTGTGGCCGGTTATAACTATGGTGCCGGAAATATGGAACGCACTAAAGACTCATTCAAATGGGCCTGCTCAATGTCTACTGTCTTCTGTGTTATTGCTGCAGCTCTGTTGGCTGTATTTCCTTCGGAAGTGATCGGATGGTTCCGGAATGATCCCGCTGTGATCGAGATCGGACGAACCGCCCTTCTTTTCTCTGCGGCAACAATCCCGTTCATGGCCTACTCGACCCACACAAGCCAGTTCGCGCAAGGACTCGGAATACGTTTACCGGCAACAATACTTGCCTGCTGCCGTCAGGGAATATGCTTTGTCCCTCTTGTTCTGATCCTGCCATCATTATTCGGGTTGACCGGCGTGCTGCTTACGCAGCCGATATCGGATATGCTCACCTTTCTGATCTGCATTCCATTTCAAAAGCGGATATTCTCAAAAAACCTTGTAAAATACGAGCATAGTGTCTGATGCCGATGTGCAGCCGATCTGTCCACTGCCCGCAGTCTGTTAATCTTCTTTCCTATACCCGTGTTCTGCCGGAACTCCCTGTTCAGCCAGCTTGCGCACATACTCATATACCGCAGGATCCACTTCATAATTTCCGCCAGGTCTGGACGGTATGAGCTGGTCGCCTGCAACTGCTTTTGTCGTACACGCAATGTCTCCGCGATAAGCATCTCGAATGTTTTTATCCCGCAGATCCGGGATATCAACAGGTGAACCACCATTTAAAATAGACCGATATGCCATAATACCGCAAAGCGATGCATCGACAGCGCGATAAACATCAACAGCATATTTACCTTCCTGTCTTCCAAGAATCTTCTGTATGAAGAAATATCCGGGATAAAAATCACCGCACCGGTGGAACTGGCCGCTCAATGTGGTCTTTGTGAAAATATCCGGATGGCTGTAAGCTTCTTTCAGGAACTGTTCTGCTTCATCCGCTGCTATAAACCGTTTGGGATAATAATCCTCTTTCGTTCCATGGCCGAACTTTTCTCTTTCAATGTATACGGAAATATTGTGGTCATGAATGGCATGTGTTTCCATCGTCCCTTTGGTTCCGTAGATCGTGTAATTTATGTTATCGGCCCAGGGTTCTCTTTTAAATCCGGCAACGATTCCCCTTACGACTCCACCATTATTCAAGCGAACCATCAGTATACCTGCGCCGCCGCCTTTATATCCCAGGTCATGCGGTACCAGCCCCATCGTCGGCGTTTCAAGCCCGGTGACCTGAACCGGCCGCGTATCACTTATGAAAAGGAGCGGATTAACGGCATGCGTGCAATAAAAGGTAGAGTAGATCGTGTTCCTCCAGTGATCGGGATCCCCTTTAGTCTTCGAAGGATGCTGGCTTGACTGATCATGGATGTAAGCGCCTTCCGCATAAGAGATCTCGCCTATGTCGCCAAGCTCGTAACGGCGTTTCATCTCAAAAGTATCATCCATGTAGCAGTAGTTCTCAGCCATTGTATAGACGACGCCGTTTTTCTCAGCTGCCTCGATGAGTTCTACACACTGAGCAACATTTTCGCAGGCCGGAACTTCTGACATCACATGTCTCCCGGAATTCATCAGACGAACAGCAAACGGTGCATGCTCTGTGGCAAAATTAGAAAGTATGACAGCATCCATATCATGTTTAAAAAACTCTTCAAAATCTGTATAGTATGCCGGTTGAATGCCAACGGTCTCGGCCATTCTTTTTGCCATATTAAGCGCATTTATATCTTTATCCAGTACTGCAACAAGTTCAACCTCCGGCATCACAAGCATGCTCTGCATTAAAACGATGCCTCGAAATGCACCAAAAGCCCCGACTTTTATTTTATTCATGATCTACTCCTTTTCAGCTCGACGTTTTCAAAGAGTATATGACAGGTGGTATTCCCGTCCGCGGTATTCGCCGTGGATGCTGCCATTACTTTTTCTTATCTTTGATGCGTTTCTTTATTGCATTGTGTGCAAGCACATACACCGCGCTGACGCCTATCGATACGACAGCGACGGCAATTTTGATA
>CADBMM010000208.1 GCA_902795795.1 uncultured Lachnospiraceae bacterium
ATGTTCAAGGTAACGGATACGCATTATGCAAAGACCTGGCTGCTCGATGAAAGAGCTCCGGAGGTCAAGAAACCCGAGATCATAGAAAACATTCATGAAAAGCTTATACAAGCCTTCAATATTTAGGAGATCATGCCGTGAGCGAGAATAACAATATTACAAATACAGGAACAGCCCGCCACTTTCCAGAGCATGGTCCGATTGCCGAAAACGGCAAGGAAGTACTTGTAAGTCTTAAGAATGTGGACATTACCTTCGGCAAGGGAGCCTTGGCTGTCCGTGCCGTAAAAGATGCGAGCTTTGATATTTACAAAGGTGAAACATTTTCACTTGTAGGCGAGTCAGGATCCGGCAAGACTACGATAGGCCGTGCTGTTATCAGGGTCAACCCGTGTGCAGCCGGTGAGATACTTTACAAAGGCGTACGTATTTCCGGGAAGATCCCGAGATCCCTGGACCGTGAGGTCATAAGGAATATCCAGATGATATTCCAGGATCCGGCAGCTTCGCTTAATGAACGTGCAACCGTTGATTACATCATTTCGGAAGGTCTTTATAACTTCCATCTGTATGAGAACGAAGCAGACCGTGTACGCAAGGTCGAGAATATGATCAATGAAGTCGGACTTCTGCCGGAACATCTGACACGTTATCCGCACGAGTTTTCAGGCGGACAGCGTCAGCGTATCGGCATAGCCCGTGCCATGGTCATGGAGCCGGAACTTGTAGTTGCCGATGAACCGATATCGGCGCTGGACGTTTCCGTCCGTGCGCAGGTACTGAATCTGCTGAAAAAATTCCAGCAGGAGAGGGGAACGACATATCTGTTTATCGCGCATGATCTAAGCGTAGTTCGTTTCATTTCGGACCGTATAGGCGTTATTTACAAGGGAAATATCGTTGAGGTCGCGACTGCGGAGGAGCTGTTCGATTATCCGATGCATCCGTATACCAAATCGCTTATTTCCGCAATACCGATACCGGATCCGCAGCTTGAAAAGCACAAAGTACTCTTCACATATGATCCTTCCGTACATGATTATTCAACTGATCAGCCTTCTCTTCAGGAGGTCTGGGAAGGACATTACGTGTATGGCAATGCTAAGGAGATAGAAGAATATAAAAAGCTCCGTGAGGCGGGCGTGCCGCTTAAATCGATCACAATAAACGAAGCGGAAGAGATCTATGACAGAATAGATGTCGAAGATGCGGATGAGCCGATCATCGATGCGCCGATCCACGATACCGGGAATATCTGGTATACGGTCCTGGCTTTCTTCCTGCCTATTATCGGATTTATAGCTGCTGCGATCCTTCGTAAGCATAATTATATGAAGAACCGCAGGGTGGTAATGAAAGGCGCGATCGCAGGAATCATCGTATTCGTGGCAATAATACTGATATTTGTCATTCTGTTCCTGGTTGCGGGACACTAATAATCTATGAAAGAATCAAACAAAAAAGGACTCGGACGATCAGGCGTTATACGCCTGGTCGTGATCGGAGTCCTTATACTTATTGCAGGGCTTGCTTTCAGTAACGGAGTACGGCAGCTGCTGAAAAAAGATATCGGATATATGTCTATAGAGTGCACCGCGAGTGCGGCGAATCTTGGCGATGAATTTGTCCTTATCTATAATCTCGGCGAAAGCGGTATCGATCCGACTAAAGAAAACCAGCAGATCACTCTGCTGTATAATGAAATGATGGTCAGATACTACCGCCTGTTCAGTGTTTATGAGACATTCGAAGACATGCCGAATATGGCGTCGCTGAATGCGGCCCCTGGCGAGCCGGTAAAGCTGGACGAAGCACTTTACGATTCGCTTAAGCTGATAGCTGAAAAAGGCGGGCGCAGTATTTATATGGGGCCGGTATATGAATTGTATGAGAATGTCTGGTATTCGTCATATGATGAAGACGCGGCTTACTGGGATCCGCAAAAGAATCCGGATATGGCTTCGTATCTTGGAGAGGTCCTGGAGTTTATAAACAGCGAAGAGCATGTATCTATTGAATTCGAAAATGACAACACAGTAACGCTCAATGTCAGCCCGGATTACCTTGCCTATGCCGAAGAAAACGGGATAAGCAGGTTCCTGGATTTTGGCTGGATGATAAATGCCTTTGTGGCTGATCTGTTTGCCGAAGATATGACGGAAGCCGGATTTACCGCCGGATCCATCACCTCTCTTGACGGTTACGCGAGATGCTTCGATGTGACCGGAGAGGAGTATCATCTTGATATTTTTGATATCAGGGAAAACGATTTGAAGAATATCGGCACCATTTCCTACAATATGCCTGCTGCATTTTGTACCTTCAAGAGCTTTGCACTCGAAGAAATGGAAGAAGAGCTGCTGACATACACATATGAGGACGGTACGTCGGTGACAAGATATATCTCTTCTGCAGACGGTTATCCGCACAACGGGTATACAACAGTGACCGGATATTCCGATTCCATGTCGGCAGCAGAACTGCTTCTTTCGATCCTGCCACATTATCAAAGCGTCACCATGGAAGAGGTGGCAGATCCTAGCATCGGCGCCATATGGTCAGACGGAACGAATACGGCTGTTAAGGATCTGGAAGGGTTTGAGATTCGTTGAATCCAAGCGCATCTATGTTTCGCAGGCTTTTCCGGATCAGTTCGTTACGTTTCTGTATCTTTTCAGTTTTATTCTGCGCTGCCTCAAGATTTTTACGAGTTGCTGTGATCAGTTCGTCATATTTTTCAAACTGTGTCTTGAATGCGCCTAATGAGCGCAGTATTTCCTCGGTCTTGCTGTTGACTGAGAGATATTTGAAACCGACGGATAAGCTGCTGAGCAGGGCTGTAATGGTCATAGGTCCGGCTATGATTATACGGCAGCGTTTCTGACAGTATTCCGCAAGCCCTGGTATCCTCAGGACCTCGGCGTAAAGGCTTTCTGTAGGTATGAACATAATTGCAAAATCTGTGGTTTCAGGTATATGGATATACTTGTCCCTTATGGACATGGCTTCGATCCTTATCCTGTTCTTAAGTTCTTTTCTTGCCGCCTCAAGTGCTGCCGGATCGGCAGCATCGGAGGCGTCTGTTATTTTGTTATAAAGATCCGACGGGAATTTTGAATCTATCGGGAGATAGATAAATTTGCCGGGCGTTTCCTTGTCGGGTATCTTTACTGCAAATTCAACATATTCCGTTGCCGCAGGATGTGTCGCCACATTTGTATCGTATTGCGAAACGTCAAGGATATCCGACAGGATATTGCCGAGCTGCATCTCTCCGAATACTCCGCGGGTCTTTACATTAGAAAGAGTACGGTTCAGGCTGTTGAGACCGGATTCAAGGCTTTTTAGCTCGCCAAGGCTTCTGTAAAGCGATTCCAGTCTCTCAGACACCTGTCTGAAGTTTTCATCGAGTCTTTCGTTTAATGAAGAATCAAGTTTTCGTGTTACGCTGTCCTGAATATTGGCAAGTTTTCTGTCGGTGGTTTCCATCAGTTCCAGAAGGCTCCGGCGAAGCAGCAGCTCGCTTTGTGCACGTGCTTCGGTATTTTGCTGTAATTCATCGGACATCATCGAACTGAGCTTTTCAAAGTTTTCGTAAAATGCACGTTCATTATTTCGTTCACCTGCATTAAGTTCTTTTATGACTGCTACCTGCATTTCAGCAAGCTGACGGCTTATATCTTCGGGACGGCCGTCTCTTCGTAATTCATTTATTTCAGATCGTGTACGGATCTGAAGTATTATGAGTATCAGCAGCAGTATTACGGCCGCGGCTAAGATAATGATCGTAAGGTCCATTTGGTATCCTTTCTTCGGACACTGCGTTTACGGAGACCGTGAAAATGTTTCATTTGTGTTAAATGAATGTAATTAATGGTTT
Organism: uncultured Lachnospiraceae bacterium; assembly: GCA_902795795.1. Classification (GTDB taxonomy): domain Bacteria; phylum Bacillota; class Clostridia; order Lachnospirales; family Lachnospiraceae; genus Alectryocaccobium. The sequence continues at coordinate 3,881 of CADBMM010000208.1, forward strand.
ATATATTACTTCAAATGATGCAGAAATAATGATAATAACACCCTGATTTTCAGATTTTTGCAAGCCAAAATTCAAAAATTAAATCAGCAATCTGCACAAGAATATTATGTGGAAACCACTTTATGTAAAACACGGGCTTTCCACATGAAAATGTGGATAATGTGGAGAAAAACAAAACCCATTATAAAAAAGAGGTTTTTTAATGTGGAAAACTCTAAGTTCCTTGTGGAAAAAGTGGAAAACAAAACAAAGCGGCCTATTTAATGGCGGTTTTGTGCAATATTTTCAATAAAACTAGTTTATGTCTTCCAAAAACGAATGTATCGCATTGGCACCGTCTGAAAGAGCTGTTACAATTTTGTTAAGAGATTTTGTTCTTGCACTTCCAGCCGCATATACATTGCTTACAGAAGAGCGGCAGTCCTCACCTGCGATGACGTATCCGTTTTCATCGGTATCGGGGACTCCGTTAATATACGCGGTGCTGGCTTTAATGGTATCGCCCTGTTTAATGGTACCTGATGCTATGATAAGTCCGCGGCATGAATATTCATTTCTGCGTGATTTTATAGATTTTATTGGGCATTCACTATCGATCGACAGTATCTCGTCTTTGATGAATTTTGCTCCGGCAAATTCTGCGTGATCGCGGAGCATGGAGGCCAGTTCGCCGCCTTCGATACTCGGAAATCCCGGGAAATCTTTTACCTCCTGCTCGCTTTGTATATGCCCTCCGGCTGTGCAGTTTTTGTCGATGACGATCACCTCCAGATCTGCCATTGAAGCATAGATGGCGGCAGAGAGGCCGGCAGGACCGGCGCCGATAATAACTACATCATAGATCTGTACCATAATGAACTCCCCTGTAAAAAAATAAGTAAATATATCCATTTTCTGCAGGCCTGGTGATCCAGGCGAGCAGTTTAAAGCTTTATCTTACTGTGACTCCTTCTTTTTCGGCCAGTGAAGCAAGACTTTGGTCTGAAGTAAGCAATACTGCGCCAAGCCTTCTCGCAAGAGTAAAATACATCATGGAGCGGACGTTCTGCCGAAGGCGAACCGCTTCCGAGAATGCTTCGGTAATGTTTTCGGACGGATCCGTAAATTCGTCTACCAATCCAAAAAGCTCTTCCTGTTTTCCGAGAGCTTCTTCTCTGGTGATCTCGCCTGAATTTGTATAATCCCAAAGCGCATTCATGCATTCTATTTTATATAGGTCGGGTGCAGCGACCCAGTCTGCATTCTTTAAAAGTTCTGCATATAACCGGGCTTTTTCTTTCTGGAGCAGTATCTCAAGTGCTCCGCTGCAGTCCAGAACGATATTCATACGTTTCTGTCCTCGTTTACGATATCGGCGGGGTCTTTTGCTTCGGAAGAGAGTGTAAGAGGATTAGCGGCAGCATTATCAAGGAGACGTCGGCGTCTGGATTTGTTCGATTCAGTCGCGCCGAGCTCCTTCCTGATCAGATAGATCGTCTGCTGAGCGATGCTTCTGTTTTCATTGCGTGCGTAGGCCGCATATTCTTTATAGAGGTCATCGGGAAAATCCCGTACCTGAAGCAGTGCCATCTCACTTCCTCCCCATGTATGCAATATTAATGCAAAATGCATGCAAAATCAATACATATTTTGAAAAGTATACTTTTCCAAAATATATTTGCCGGAACGTGACTTTTTACATGGGGTGTAATATAATTAAAAAGTTAAAAGAAAATGCAGCAGATCAGACAGGCGGTCAGTATGAAAAAATCACCTAAAGAACTGGAGAGAAGGATAAACGAAGAGGTCGGAAAGATCATCGTCGGCAAAAGCAGCCGTATTAAGCTTATAACAGCGGCAATTCTCTCACAGGGACACGTACTTCTCGACGATCTTCCGGGAGTAGGAAAGACGACTTTGGTAAAATCTCTCGCGAAAGCACTGGGATGCGATTCAAAACGCATCCAGTTCACACCTGACATGCTGCCATCGGATATAACCGGCATGAATATCTATGACCGGTCATCGGGGACTTTCAAAAGACTCACGGGACCTGTAATGACGAATCTTCTGCTGGCAGATGAGCTGAACAGGGCTATACCGCGCACACAGTCTGCCCTTCTGGAAGCCATGGAAGAAAGACAGGTGACCATAGACGGCGTGACAGAAAAACTGCCCGAACCATTCGTGGTACTTGCTACGCAGAACCCGGTGGAATCCGAATCGACATTCCGTCTTCCTGCTGCGCAGATGGACAGATTCCTCATGTGCCTCTCACTGGGATACCCGACGAAGGAAGAAGAAGCGGAAATGCTTAAGGTCGCCGGAGGAGAGCTGCCATTTGATTCTGTCGAGACAGTGACAGATCCGGAAGAGCTTTGTGAAACAGAAAGCTATATTCAGGAAAATGTAAAAGTATCAGACAGCGTTATGGAATATATCGTGGAGCTTGTATCGGCTACACGTGATAATAAAGATCTTAAACTTGGAGCCAGTCCGAGAGCTACGAGAGCGCTTTTCCGCGCATCAAAAAGCCTTGCGGCTATAAACGGCAGGGATTTCGTTATACCCGATGACGTACATGAACTTGCCCGTCCCGTGCTTTGCCACAGATTCATGCTTTCTTCAAGGGCATCGATAGAAGGTAAGACAGCATTTTCGGTAATGGATGATATTCTTGAAAACGTGACGGTACCTCCGCGCACAAGAGACCTTTTCAATGGATAAAAGCAACAGCCTGGGCTTTCAGTCCGCACTCATAGTAAACCGAAGCGTGATCATCGGAACGTTCGCGGCATCGATCCTGGCCTGGTGGCTCGGCGGCGATATGATAGCGGCGCTGCTTCTTGCGGTCAGTGTTGTCGGACTTGTCAGCAGGTTATGGGGGCGTTATGCCCTGCACAGCGTAAAAGTCACGGTCCGGACAGACAGCGCGATCTTAAGCGCAGGTCAGAATGTTAAAATCGATTATAAGATCGAAAACGATAAGGCCTTGCCGCTCGTCTGGCTCGAAATATGTCAGGATGTCTCAAAAAACGGATGTCTTGAGCCCGACTCGTCGATGACACTGCGCTGTTTTTCTCCTGAGGAGGCGTCATATTCAGGGTGGGAGAAGGCATATATGAGAAAATTTGCCTTCCTTATGGGACATTCCGAGATGGAATTCGAATGTACCTGGACCGGGAAAAGAAGAGGCGTTTACAGACCGCGTAATATTTTATTGAAGTCGGGAGATGGTTTCGGCCTTACCCAGATAGTTTCTGAAAAAGAAGGACTTGCGGGCAATGTCTTTGTTGTGTGGCCGGAACTGAAACCGGTAGATACATCCGCTTTCCTTAAAAACATATGGAATGGAAACACGGGAAAGTCAGGATGGGTCGAAGATCCGACTGTTTTAAGAAACGAAAGGGAATATCAGGAGGGCGACAGCTGGAAACGCATAGACTGGCGCGCGGCGGCAAGGACAGACGAGCTCTATACAAAGCAGTATGAAACTATCAGGCCGTCATCCCTGCTTTTTGTCATAGATACAGCAACGTTCTCAGATAAAGAGGAAGCATTAAGTCTGGCGGCCTCAGTCATGTGGGAGCTTTCGCATAAGGGCATATCGGCAGGAATATGCCTGCCGGCTACTGATGAAAAGGATAGTGTGCTTATCCGCCCGGACGATCCGGCCGGGTCTTTGGAAGACTGCATGTATGAGCTTGCGGATCATGATGCAGACAGCGCTAAGGCAGATAAGTTCAATTTAAGGGACCTTCTGTCAGCGGCAGAGGAATGTGGAAGAGTCTGGATAATGAGCGAAGATAAAGAATCGCTTATGGCGGGAAGCCTTGCCCGTGTGCTTTCTTATTCCGGCGCCGGGTTCATTTACGCAAACGCTGAAAGCCAGGGGATCTCATTCGACAGCATCCGTGCAAAGGAGGAGAGCATATGAAGACCAAAGCTCAGCTCTTTGCACTGACCGGAGAGACTTTAAGCGTTGTTGTGACTTTCCGCATACTGGCATTCGTTTTTTTCAAGAGAAATGAAATGGTTCTCCCTTCGGTTCTGTGGGTGATACCTTTTGCGATCGTTTCTCTTGCGGTTTTTATCATCCTTCTTCGGAAGGAACGTTCCCTGCCGGTCACGGCTATCGTATCGGCCGTACTTCTTGCGGCGCATATTGCGGGATTTACATTACTTTATACCGGGCAGGTAACATTTGGGTATGTGGTGTATGTTATCATACAGTCCGGATTATCCGTTTTCTTTACACTGTATCACTGCCTGCGTGAACAAACTGTCACCACGCATCTTATGGTGATGGATATTTACATGATGGCTCTTGCCTGGATGTTTCTGACCTCGGAGGCAATGGGGATGGATACGGTCTCGGTAATATGCACAGCCGTAGTCCTGGTAATAGATGTTTCCGGAGCGATCGGTCTGCGTATGAGCGATGGGGCGACGGACGAAGGCACGGGTAAAGCTTTTGCGCTGGCCTTTGTCTCTGCAGGAATAGTGGCTGTGGCTGTGGCGCTGCTGATAAGCCTGTTTTCAAGAAGCGCCGGAGTAACTGACGCCATAGTCAGCGGGATAAAAGCAGCATTGGCTGCAATATGGCGGGCCATTGCTTCTTTCATGGAATGGCTCGCGTCACTTATAGCTCCGCCGGAAGCAGGCGAAGTGGAGCTGGAAGCCATGCCGGCAGGCATACAGGGACAGGATGAGATCATTACTGCGAATGAGATCGACCCGACGATCATTTTTATAATTATCGGTATAGCGGCCGCGATCACAGCTGTTATAATTGTAATAAAGCTTCGAAGGAACAAGACGAAAATCAGTTTTATGGCAGGAACTCTGCCCGGCATAGTCAGAAGCCGAAAGAAAAAGGGGGCAGCTGCCAGAAAGTTTGCCGGACTTCTGGACGAGCTCCGTTACAGAAGAAGCGTATTCCTGAACAGAAATACTCCGCCGGGCGTGCTTGCATGGCTTGAGAAAAAAGCGGGCAAAAGAAAGGCAGACAGGCAGGATGGTGAATCCATCAGGGAATTTACGCTTAGAATGGCACCTGCAGGAGAACTGGAGCCTCTGGCAAACGATATGGAACAGTGCCTTTATTGTACAGGAACCTATCAGTTGACTGCATCGGAGTGCAGGAAACTTAAAAAGAACTATAAAAAGAACAACAAGTGACAGGAGTATTATTATGGTAATTTGCATAGGAAGAGAATTCGGAAGCGGCGGGCATGATGTGGGCTTTAAGCTTGCAGAGATGCTGGGGATCCCGTATTATGACAAAAAGCTCATAGATGATATGGAAGGTCTCGGAATGGACAGGAAGCTGATCGAAAAGGCAGATGAAGCCAAGGCCAGCGGCTTCCTGAATACGCCTTTTTACGGCGTTACGGAAGCACGCCTTAAAGGCATGAATATTAACGATATCGTTTATCAGCTTCAGTGCGAGTGGATCTGTGAAAACGCCCAGAAGGGCCATTGCGTCATAGTAGGACGCAGTGCGGACAGCGTTTGTGAACATGCCGGTATACCCTATGTTTCGGTCTTTATCACTTCACCGTTTATAAACAGGGTCGAAAAGGAAATGGCCGATCACGGACTTTCTGAGCGAGACGCTGCTTCGGAAGTGGTAAAGGCGGACAAACAGCGCCGCTCTTACTACAACTATTATACGGATAAAGAATGGGCAAGCCCGTCTTCATACGATATCTGTATCAACGCAGGCGTATACGGAATCGATGAAACAGCAAAATTCCTTTATAAACTGCTCGTTGACGAACTGGATAATAAAGAAAATATTTACTATAAGAGAAGCGAGACTTACTGATGGCAAGACTCAGAAACATACCCGGCAGCCGGGACAGGATATCCGAAAGCGGCTTTTGCATAAACGAGCCGGAACAATATAAAGGCCGCTGGAAGGAAGTGTTCGGCAACAACCGGCCGATCCATGTAGAGATCGGCATGGGGAAGGGCCGTTTCATAATGGAACAGGCAAAGCGGAATCCGGATATTAACTATATCGGTATAGAGATGTATTCCAGTGTACTGGTACGGGCCATCGAAAAGGCTGAAGAGCGTGAAGCTGAAGGACAGGATGTTTCCAATTTCAGATTCATCAGGATGAATGCGGAAGAGCTCGGAAATGTCTTTGAAAAAGGTGAGCTTTGCAGGATATATCTCAATTTCTCTGATCCGTGGCCTAAGGACAGGCATGCTAAAAGAAGGCTTACTTCGGACCGCTTTTTAGAGCTTTATTACGGACTCATGGACGATGGAACGGTCATTGAGTTCAAGACAGATAATAAAGAGCTGTTCGATTATTCGGTCGGGACTGCAAAGGAATCGAAGTGGAAGCTTATGGCTTATACTTACGATCTGTATTCCGAGCCTGATATGCTTGATGGCAATGTCGCTACGGAATATGAAGAAAAATTTACTGCCAAAGGAAACAGGATCTGCAAAATGATCCTGGAAAAGTGACAACATATGACAGAAGATCTTATAAAAGCATTAAAAGAGATTTGCGGCGTGGAAAACGTTCTTGAGAACGAGCCGCTGTCCAGACATACCAGTTTCCGTATCGGGGGACCCGCCCGTGTATTTGTGACTCCGCCTGATGAAGAAAGCCTGGGAGGTGCAATAAAAACATGTGACGAAGCGGGTGTAAAACGGTTCATACTCGGAAACGGTACGAATGTGCTGGCTTCAGATGAAGGCTACGACGGTGTGATCATCCAGATATATAAGACCTTTTCCAAAATCGAAATAGACGGGGCCTTAATAAAAGCCGGGGCAGGCGTGCTCCTTTCCAGACTTTCATCGGAGGCGGCAGATGCATCGCTCACCGGATTCGAATTTGCTTCCGGTATTCCGGGTACTCTTGGGGGTGCAGTTACGATGAATGCCGGAGCCTATGGCGGCGAGATGAAGGATGTTCTTAAAAGCGTAACTGTCTATATTCCGGATGAAGGCTTAAGAGAAATGGATCCTGCCGAACTTCAGCTCGGTTACAGGAACAGTATTATAAAGCATACGGATATGATCGTTATTTCAGCTGTGCTTAAGCTTGAAAAAGGCGATGAAAATGCCATACGCGGAAAGATAGCCGAACTGAAAGAACAAAGGACTTCCAAACAGCCGCTGGAATATCCTTCGGCAGGAAGTACATTTAAAAGGCCGGAGGGGTATTTTGCAGGGAAGCTTATAATGGACAGCGGACTTAAAGGTTATTCCATAGGAGGCGCCTGTGTTTCCGAAAAGCATTGCGGCTTTGTGATAAACAAGGGGAATGCAACGGCGGCCGACGTAAAAGCTCTTATGCAGCATATAGTTAAAACGGTCGAAGATAAATACGGTGTCAGGCTGGAACCAGAGATATTGTGTATATAAACCGGAGAAGATATGTATAAGCGTTTTGTGATCGTGACAGGAATTTCGGGGGCAGGAAAAAGCACAGCGCTCAGAGCACTTGAGGATCTGGGATATTTTTGTGCCGATAATCTTCCTATATCCCTTATAAAAGTGTTTTTTCAGCTTGTAATAGGCGGAAATAATGAAAAAATGAATAAAGTCGCTCTGGGAATAGATATAAGGAGCGGCGGATCCATAACAGATCTGCAGGCGATATTTGATGATCTGAAGGCATCGGAATATCCTTTTGAGATCCTTTTCATAGACGCTGCCGATGAGGTGATCGTGAGAAGATACAAGGAAACCAGGAGGGTCCATCCGCTTTCGACAGGCAAGGGAGCGATAGAAGAAGACATAACCAGGGAAAGACAGCAGATCGGGTTCCTTAAAGAACGGGCCGACCAAATAATCGATACAAGCGATATGCTTATAAAAAATTTCAGAAGAGAGCTGCAGAAGCTTTATGCGGACACAGACGGTTCGGCACAGATATCTCTTACGATAATGTCCTTTGGCTTTAAATACAGCATTCCGGCTGACGCCGATATGGTCTTTGACGCCAGATTTCTCCCGAATCCGTATTACATCCCGGAACTTAAAAAACTGTCAGGCAACGACCCGCCGGTATCCGATTATGTTTTAGGCTGTGAAGCGGCAGAAACATTCCTTGATAAAGCTGCCGACATGATAGAATTTCTGGCGCCGCGGTATATAGAAGAGGGTAAAAGCCTGCTTGTCGTAGCCATAGGATGTACCGGCGGTCGTCACAGATCCGTTGCACTTGCAAATGAATTGTACAGAAGGCTTGAAGCCTCCGGTAAGTTCTCTTTGAATCTTGATCACAGGGATCTGCCGAAGGATGCTTTCCTGAAGGATAATTTCTGATGTCATTTTCATACGAACTGAAAAAAGAATTAAGTATGCTGGTTGATACTCCACGGCATTGCAGGATAGCGGAGCTGGCAGCCATAGCAGATCACGCGGGCGAGATATCCGTGGAACGGGCTGTCTTTTCCGCTGATAATGAAGCGGTGACATGCGCCGCTTCATTGATATTGAAAAAAATTTTCGCGCGTTCATTTGAAACGGAACAGGTAAGCGGCCGCGCTGCCGGAAAGTACCAGATTCTGATCGAGGATCCTGACATCTGTTCAGAACTGGTTAAAATGCTTAAACTTCCGGTGGGTGGCAGCGGCATTTCGGAGGCGGACAGGTTTGCGCTGCTCACTGTCAAATCATGCTGCAAAAAAGCCTATCTTCGAGGAGCTTTTTTATGCGCCGGCACCATCAGCGATCCGGACCGTTCGTATCACCTGGAAATAAACTGCAAAAGGAAACGCGAGGCCGACAAGGCGGCCGCCGCCTTTGAAGCGCTGGGGATCCCTGCAAAAAGCGATAAAAGAAGCAGGTACTATTCCGTTTATATTAAGGACAGCGAAATGATATCTGATCTTCTTGGCGCGATGGGCGCCAGGGTCAGCCTCCTTGAGCTTGAAAACAAACGTATTTTAAGGTCAGTCCGCGGCGATATAAACCGCAGAGTAAATTGTGAGACCGCAAATATAGAGAAGACAGCCAACGCCTCCGCCAGGCAGATCGAAGATATAAAATACATTCTTGACAGAGGTGGAAAGGAATTGCTTTCTAATGGGCTTGACGAAATCGCGCGTGTTAGGGTAGAATATCCAACAGCGACTCTTCAGGAGTTGGGAGAAATGTTTGAACCGCCTCTTGGGAAGTCATGTATTAATCACCGCCTGAGGAAAATAGCCCGTATAGCTGAGAACCTCAGGGAAAAGGGAGGAAATGTAGTATGATCTCAAAAGATGTTGCTGTTTGTCTCGAGGGAGGACTGGAAGCCAGACCCCTGGCTATGCTGGTGCAGATCGCCGGGAAATATAGCAGTGCGATATCATTTGAGAGTCAAGGCAGAAAAGTTAACGGCAAGAGTATTATGGGCATGATGACGCTGGGACTCGATGAAGGCGATTCTGTAAATGTGATCGTAGATGGTGCGGATGAAAGAGAAGCCTTGAATGAAATAGAGAAATACCTACGTGCAGGAAAATAAACTGAACGATAATTAATAAACGGATATGGCTGTTCAATTGCCATATCCGTTTTTTTTAATTGAATAATTGCTGCCTGCTGTTTCATCAGAATCTGCTTAGTACCTGAAGCGCAGAATCCCCGATGATCAGACAGCCGTGTTCCTTAAGATAAGCCTCTCCGCTGGCCGTGCAGTGTACGGGCACACTGTATTCAGAAAAGATGTTGCAAACTCTGTTGAACTCGTCTGTCGATTCTCCCTCGCTGTGGATGGTAAGGAGGTATGAAGTCTGGCCGGTCTCCTTGAAAAGATTGTTCTCTCCGCAGAAGAATGTCTTTATGGCTTTAGCCGCAAGTACGGCATTTTCAAGCGTTTCGAAGCGGAAGGCTTCGATCGGAAGACGTTCGTCATTCATGGGACTGATCGGGAAAGCCTGGTCCGTTGACATATTCTGTGAAGCGATTCCGGGCATGCCTTGTTTGCGTTCCGTGCCGGACTGTGACTTTTTAGCGGTTTCCGATCCTCTGGATCTTCTCAGCTTTTTGAAAATATTGATGAGGTTTTCACCTCCATGTATCTGGATGTCCTGGTCATCATCAAACTCGCTGTTTTCAGCCTTGTTCTTATCGATCTTCGTGATGATGAGTTTAAGACAATCGGGAAGCTGAGGTATGGCTTCTATCATAAGAGGAGTATTCATACCGTCGAAGCCCAGCTCTTTATTGGCCTGTATCATGAGATTCTGGAAAAAGGTCCTGGCCTTTTCGGAACCGAGAGCAAGTTCGCTGAGCTGTATTTTATTATTTATCAGATCCTGCGTCGTTATGGTGCAGCAGATCTGGGAGTCGCTGATTCTTTCTAATTTCATATATTACCTCATCGCTTTCGCGGTTATCATTCCTTATGATAAGCCCCGCGCTGCCTGCGCACTTGCGTGCTTGCGGCATCGCGTCAC
>CADBMM010000209.1 GCA_902795795.1 uncultured Lachnospiraceae bacterium
GTGAACTTCGTTGTGAAGCCCTGTGATCTCTGGTCCATGTTGTTGTCGCCGATGTTTCCGCCGATGCAGACAGCCTTGCGGCAGCCAGCGTCATAAGCCATCTGAGCGATAACTTCGCCGTCGTAAACCATGTCAAGGTCGATAGCGCCGCAGTAGAATTCATTTTCTTCTGCAAGCTTCTCAAGTGCCGGATCCTCGCCTACGAATACGTCGAATGCGAACGGGATGCCTGCGCTTGCTGCTTCAGAAGCGATCTGCGGAACTGTTGAAACGGCTGCTGCCTGGATGACCATACCGTCAACGCCTGCTGAGCACATGTTCTTAACGTTTGTGAGCTCTTTATCAGCTGTGAAGTCATCGCTCATGCGGTTGACTGTGCAGCCAAGAGTTGTAAATGTGTATTCCTTTGCGTCTCCGAACATATCAAGTACCGGAACGCCTGAGCCCCAGGTGTTGATGCCGATAGTGTATTCGAAGGTCTTGCCTTCTGCCGCTTCTGCTTCACTTCCTTCAGAGCTTGCAAATGCGTTAGATATTGGCATAATACTCATGGACAATATCATAACTAAGACTAATAAATACTTTTTCATCATTGTTCCTCCTTTAAGGTAATATTCGTATTTATCATCGATATTTTATCACATCGTCCGACATCCGGTCAAACTATTGTGTATTTTCTGTTTATTATTCGTCGAAATCCTTTGAGGAAGCACGTTCAAAGAGTTCTGCCACTTCTTTACCAGGTTCCTTTGTCACTAACGTGACTATCACTGCAACAATAAAGCCTGCGATAAAACCGGGGAGCAGTTCGTACACTCCGGTACCCGAAAGACAGAACAGCCAGATCACATCCACTGCTGCTCCGGCAATTACTCCGGCACAGGCTCCCGGATAATTAAACCTTTTCCAGAAAAGTGACAGGATAACTACGGGACCGAAGGCTGCTCCGAAGATCCCCCAGGCGTTTTCTACGAGATTCATGATGGCCTGAGCCCCGGCACCTTTTGATGAAGCGATGAAATATGCTACTACGGCAACGGCGATAACGGCTATACGCCCTACCCAAAGCACTTCGCGGTCGCCTGCTGATTTACGTATAAGCGGCTTGTAGATATCCGCCGTAAATGAGCTGGATGCCACAAGCAGCTGCGAATCGGCCGTAGATACTGATGCTGCCATGATAGCCGCCAGCAGAAGTCCGGCTATTGCGGGCGGGAAGAATCGTCTCGCCATGACTATGAAAACAGTTTTCTGCGCTCCGACCGGCAAAAGCTCGTCCGCAACTATCATCCTTGCGAAATAAGCGACCAGGCAGGCAGCACCTAATGAAAGCACGACCCAGATAATGGCAACGATCGCCGATTTTTTTATCATGGACGGCTTTTCTATTGACATAAATCTTATTATGATATGCGGCATACCGAAATATCCGAGGCCCCAGGCAAGGCCGGAGACCACATCCTGCCAGGATGATGAAAAGAGGCTTGTACCGAACTCGCAGGTCACCTGCGCGCCTCCTACATCCGTATAAGTATAAACATTTGCCAGAAGGGATGTATCCGGATTCTGGGTCGCCATTACGATGATCGGGATGGCAAGCAAGGCTATCAGCATAAGAATGCCCTGGAAAAAGTCGGTCCAGCATACAGCCTTGAACCCGCCCAGGAAAGTATAGCCGACAATGATCAGAGCAAAAATGATCCTTGCCGTCTGCTCCTGCATATTCGGGAAAAGCATTGTAAATACCGATGTACCGGCAACGAATGCGGACGCTACATAGACCGTAAAAGCAATAAGGAAGATGACCGCACAGATGATCTGAAGCGTTTTATTCGACGACATAAAGCGGTTCGTAAGATACTGCGGTAGAGTTATTGCATCTCCTGCAGCTTTGCTGAATTTTCTCAGTCTTGCGGCGCATATTATCCAGTTTGCTGCAGTTCCGAGCGCCAGACCGATGCCGATCCACATCTGTCCGAAACCAAACGCCAGTATTGATCCAGGAAGCCCCATAAGCAGCCAGGCTGACATATCTGAAGCCTGTGCAGACATTGCGGTGACCCATGGACCCATGGATCTTCCTCCGAGGAAATAATCTTCCCCGTTCCGGTTGCTTCCGTTAAAGAAGAATATAAGCCCGACGAAAAACAGGGCTACAAAATAAATAATAAATACAAGGACCTCGGCATTAAACATAACTACTTCCCTCTCATTGCCGCTTTACATTTACTTTATATTTTTATCATGTTAGCGCGGTAAAGTCAAATATGTTGTCTCTGTCCCTGCAAAAAATATTATTCTGCTTATAAGCTACCGGTAATATGCTCAAATCCGGAAGATATCCTGTTCATAAGATAACCAAGCATATACCAGGCCGTTTCATAATGAATATATTGAATGAGGTTTTTATCTGCAAAGATCTGCAGCTGCGCAGGGAAATCCTCATCGGATTCCCAGAATGAAATGACTATGCTCAGGTCATTTGTATGCAAAGCATCCCTTCTGTCCCTGAACACAGGGATGCGGACGGACACATCGCCTTTTCCGTATTTTTCCCCGCCAAGAGCAAGGCAGACACTTTCAAGCTCTTTCGCCTTTTTGTCAAACTGCTTTTCATATCTGGCGAACATTCCCTGACCGGCATAGTATTGTTTCGCTGACTGTACATTGGAGAGCTGATGAAGAAGGGTATATTCGCCTGAAGGTATGGCATCTTCCTTTGAATCACACAAAATATCGTAGATGACCATTGCCTCGTCATATCCCGCAGCGGCCTCATTGAATGTAACGTCGCCTGTCACGCAGTCAACCATATAATCTCTGTCAAACAGTTTTATGTATATTTTGCCGCCCTCATATTTAAGCCCCAGCTTTTTTGCGATCTTTTCATGATCAAACTTCAGAAACGCTTTTCCGGCATTCTGCCTCATGATCTCATAATTTGATATTTTCTCCATATTTCCTCCGGTTTGAAATACCGTACAAAGCAGAAATTACAATCTTCTTAACGCCTCCCAGATATACAGCATGACCGTTCTTGGCAGAAGCTTTGCGAAGATCCGGTGAAAAAAGCTGACTATATCAGGGGTACATACCGCAAAGCCGGTCTTGGATGCCCACATTGCGCGTTTCACGACCTTTTCAGCCTTTATCGAAAACGGAAAACTTCTAACTCCCGCTGCCCTGCCGTTTTCTCCGGCATTTTGCGCGATTTCAATAAACTCCGTATCCTTTATCCAGTACGGGCAGACCGCCGTTACTGCGATCCCTTTCGGCAGCAGCTCATTCCGAAGCGCCCTCGTGTAATTATATATGAATGCTTTTGAAGCGGCATATACATTCAAATACTGCAGAGGCTGGAACGCCGCGGTAGAACAGATCTCGATGATCCGGTCTCCGGCATGCATATGTGGGATCACGGCACTGGTGCAAAGCACAGCCGCTTTGCAGTTAAGATCTATCATTCCGGCAGTGTCATCATCCGACACGGTCGCGCTGTCTCCTATCTTTCCGTATCCCGCCGCACCTATATAAAGCGAAACATGAGATCTGTTTTCATTGAGCGTGTTTTTCAGTTCATCGATAGAAGCGGCCTTCGTCAGATCCATCGCGAGTACTTTCGTCTTTTTCTCAAGTCCTGAAGCGATCTCATTAAGGCGCTCTTCTCTTCTTGCGATCAGCCATATCTCATCTATCCACGCGCAGGAAACATCGACGAATCCAGCAAACTCTTTGCCCAATCCGCTGGAGGCTCCTGTAATTACCGCAATATTCACGGGCAGCTCCTCCGGTCCCCAGTTTCTTTTCCGCGTTTTTCCGTACTATCTTCACGTACATTGCGGGCTTTGATCTTATAAAGTATCATTTCGGTCAAGGTGATCACGACTGCCGCCGCAAGTGTTATAATGGCGGCATTGCCGATAAAATTTCTTAAAGACAAGATAACATTCAACGATCCGTCCCTGCCATTTCAAATTTCTTTCTTTCGGACAAAATCCGAAATACCTGCTTACCATGCTTTTACATATAATACCTGCTTTTTTTGCGTATTTCAATAAATCATGCTTTACTGACTGGTTTCTTATAAAGATCCATACAGGAGAACATTGTACCCTCTATACTTGTCTTAAGTTTTTCAGGCGCCTATTCTGGCAAGGCTGTATGAATCGGGGGTCATGGCTCTGTCATCTATGTAGTAATCACAGGTTATCTTACGGCTGTTGCCGCCGTATTTTTCGATCATTTCGGGAACATTATCATTTACGGCATCAAAGAACAGGCCCTTAGATCCGCACCAGCCGACTGCCTCCTCAAGCTCTTTTCCGCTCCTGCAGGTCCATAAGATCAGCTTATCGCCCTTGAGCTTTCTTTCTTTAAGGAACCTTATAAGTGCGTAGTTCGGAGCGCCTATTGACGGCCACTCATCAAAGCATAATGTTCCGTCAAAATCA
>CADBMM010000210.1 GCA_902795795.1 uncultured Lachnospiraceae bacterium
ATCGCGATCATAATGGTAGCAATAAAGACCGCAAGGACGGCAAAAGGCATTACCCATCTGACAGACCAGCCGCTGAATTTTAAAGTATAGTCTATAAAAAGACAGATAAGCATTCCTACATACGTCTCAATATTTATGAGTTTAAGAACGTTATGTCTGTAATAAAATGCTGCCAGAACATCTATCCAGCCGATGGCGGCAAGCGCTATTACTCCAAGAGTCCAGCTCATATCCGTAATATAATAAACCGTTAGCATGCCTATAATTACGGCTGCGGCAATGAAGGTAATTATTTTAAATAAGGAAACATTGCTTATATGCTTCTGCAATACCGGAAATGCCCCGTCTTCGGCTTCACCTGTCAGAACGCCTCGGCAAAGCGGGCAGCAGCTTTTATTTCCTCTTATTTTTACTCTGCACTTTGGGCAGTACTGCATTTTCTTCTCCTTTTGTTTCGCTCAGAGGTCTGTCATGATCATTTGTAGCGACAACAACTTCAAGTCCCATATCGGTCAGCCGTCTTATATAAGATGTTATGACGGCGCTTTCTTCAAAAGCACTGCAGAATCCGAAAGTCAAGCAATCTTCATATGAAGCGACTGTCAGCTGCATATTAATACTTGACATAAAAGCAGAGAACTGTTTCACATAAGGCCGTATTGACTCCGGAAGATTTATCACGCCGATGTTCGAAACAGAAGCTGTCACGCCTGTATCTGTAAGTGTCGATATCCCCTGTATTCCGAGATCCTTAAGAAACAGCGGAACTATCTTTACGGCGACATTATGTTCCAATCCTGAATATGAGTTCATCGTATTTGTTATACGATCTTCGGTAAGCTGTTCCTCGAAGGATCTTCCTACGCTTTTTATAATATCCTCAAGTGTAACGTTAAAGTCTTCGGCCTTAAAAATGATCTTTATAACGCCGAAGAAGTTTCTTGATGTTATGGAAGGAAAATACTTTCTTAAATTGACCGGAACACTAAGTGAAACCGGATGCTTAAGATCCTTAAAGGACATGCAGTCCAATATCGAAGCCACCATAAGCGAAGTAAGAAATATTCCCACGGTAGTCTGATGTTTATGCGCGATCTCAAGAAAAGCCGAGGAACTTACTGAAGCTTCGATCAGATGGCATTCATTGTTCTGATCCTTCGGGCCTTTCAGATGATAAGCCCTTGTAGATAAAAATCCTTTTATCTGTCCGGTGCTTTTTCCCTTTTGATAATACTTCCTGAAAGCGTCATCGGCTTTTTCATCATTTGAAGAGCGGTCATGACGTTCCTCAATCGGAAGATCATGGACCAGCCTGATGTAGTTGATAACTATGCGTCTGAGAAAGCTGAAGGCTCCGGTTCCGTCGGCGAGTACATGGAACATGTCCAGATTTATACGTTTCCCAAAATAAGTTACCTTGTAAAGCAGGTTCCTGCGTCCTGGGAAGTATAATGGTCCGCATGCTGCCGAAGCATCTTTTTTTACAACGGGATGCAGATCGCTTTCCTCAAGATAATACCAGAAAAGGCCTTTTCGCAGGACACAGTTAAAGAACGGAAACTCATTTAAGGCCTCCTCAAGAGCGCTCTGAAGATACGAGCCGTCTATTTCCTCGTTCAGCTCGCATACGATACGGAAGACTCTTGTATTGGTACCCTTGGTAGTTCCGGGGATTATCTTTGCCGCATTATCCAGTTTATACCATCTTTTGCTTCTGTTTTCAGCCATAAAAGTATTCTATCATAATATATCATCAGAGTCGAGAACGATAGTGAAGGGTCCGTCGTTTAAAAGGCTGATCTTCATATCAGCACCGAAAACGCCTCGTTTTACATCGGGAACGTATCTGCCTGCTTCCTGAAGGATATACTCATAAAGCGGGCTGGCCATATCCGGCTTTCCGGCCTTGATGAAGCTTGGACGGTTGCCTTTTCTGCAGTCAGCGTAAAGCGTGAACTGCGAAATGATCATAAGTTCGCCGTTAACATCCGCCATCGACAGATTTGTCTTCCCCTGATCATCTTCAAATATACGTAAGCCGCAGAGCTTCTTTACCATTTTATCAGCGATCGCTTCATTATCCGACTCAGCGATACCGCACAGCACCATAAGACCGTTGCCTATCTTGCTGTATTCCTTTTCATCAATTGTCAATGAAGCATATTTGACACGCTGTATTACAAATCTCATATAAATTCCCTTCTGTGTTCAGACTGTTAAGCGCAGCCTGTAAATAGACATTTTCACTATAATAACATAATTCGTGATAAATGGAAGCTTTGAAAAAGTCATTTATCCTGCCGCTATATAAAAAGATGCATCTAATAATCGGCCATGAAAAAAGCAGTTTAAAAATAATACAGAAATGTATTTTATAATATATTTCCTTGTGATATATTATATAGCGCGAGTTTTTGAAAGGCAGGTATTATAAATGGCAAATGCTGATTTAGCCAGCTACAGAATAAGGAAGATAGATCTGGAAAACAACATAGAAAAGAACGGACAGGTCAAGATCAACAATACTTTTTCTTTCTCAGTTAAATTTATGGCGAATCCTTCAACAGGAGAGCAGGTAAATGCGATCGCGACGCTTACAGAGATCGTAAAAAGTGATCCTGATTTCAGCTTCACCGTGACAATAGACGGAGTGTTCAAACTTGCAGATACCTTTACGGAGGAGGATAAACGTGAAGTCCATGAGATCTGCTATGACATGCTTTTCCCGTATGCGGCAATGATAGTTTCGAATATCGTAGGCAGCTGCGGCATGCCCGGACTTCTGCTCAAAAAGATACCTATTAAGAAGGACAGCATCAGATTCGGAGCTCCGGATACTGTCAGCTGAGTGTGATTTTTATTTAAGAAAGGCCTGTTGATGGAAAATATTATTGAACTGAAGAATGTTTATAAGACATATGAAGATGACGGATTCACCGCGGTTTCTGATTTCAATCTCGAAGTCAAGCGTGGTGAATTCGTGACGTTTCTGGGACCTTCCGGTTGCGGTAAAACAACGACTCTCCGCATGATAGCCGGTTTTGATCTGCCGACCAGCGGTGAAATTCTGCTAAACGGCAAAAGTATAACAAATCTTCCTCCCAACAAACGACCCATCAACACGGTCTTCCAGAGGTATGCACTTTTCCCGCATATGAATATTTATGAAAATATCGCGTTCGGGCTTAAGCAGAAAAAGGTAAGCCGTGAAGTAATAGATAAAAAAGTCAAAAAAGTTCTGGCTCTGGTCGACCTCGAGGGATTTGAGGAAAGAAGCGTTGCCACGCTTTCAGGCGGACAGCAGCAGCGAGTTGCGATAGCGAGGGCTGTAGTCAACGAGCCTGAGATCCTGCTCCTTGACGAACCGCTTGGCGCTCTTGACCTTAAAATGCGCAAGGAAATGCAGCTTGAGCTTAAAGCAATGCATAAAGAGCTTGGAATAACTTTTATATACGTAACGCATGACCAGGAAGAAGCGCTTACGATGTCAGATAAGATCGTTGTCATGTCTGAAGGCAGAATACAGCAGATCGGGACGCCTGAAGACATTTATAATGAGCCGAAAAATGCCTTCGTTGCCGACTTTATCGGAGAAAGCAACCTTTTCAACGGCATCATGACATCAAAACTTCACGCAAGATTCTGCGGCGGTACCTTTGAATGCGTTGACGATATTGAACCGGGCACACATATAACAGCTGTTATAAGGCCGGAAGACGTTATTATGACAACACCGGAGGACGGAACTATATCCGGTAAAGTCGTATCTGTGATCTTCAAGGGTATCCATTATGAAATAACCGTCCAGTCGGGTAAGAGCGAAATGGTGATCCAGAGCGTTCACAGCGCGAAGGTGGGCGATACTATCGGAATGAAAGTCGATCCGGACAATATTCATATCATGATAGCCGAAGACCATACAAATATATTTGCAGCCGATATAAATAAAGCCTTTAAGCTCGAATATAACGGCACGCAGCTTGACACCAGCGTTACAGCAATTTTAAAAGGCAGCAGAAGAGACGATCAGGGACAGCTCATCGATATGCATGGTGATGTTATGGATCCGTCAAAAGTTAAGATAATGATCTCTATCGAACCTCAGAATATCGAAATGACAGATAATGCCGAAGAGGGACTGGTACAGGGATATATCAGCGACCTGATATATAAAGGCGACCATTATAGTTACGTAATAAAATCCGATATCGGACAGGATTTTGTCGTAGATGATGAATATCTTTGGAATATGGGCGATGAAGTCGGACTTATTATGCCTGTTGAAAAAATGAAATTTACACTTAAGAAATAAAGAAAGAATTAATGCCGATGCTTAAGATCCCCTTTACCAGGAAGGCGCTTGCCATTCCATATGCCGTATTTCTGCTTCTGTTCGTGGCTGCTCCGCTTGTAGTCCTTTTTTACTACGCGTTCACGAACGGTAAGGGACAGTTCACATTTGATAATCTTACAGGATTTTTCAGTGATCCGAATACTTTAGGTACATTACTTTACAGCTTTGCCGTTGCTCTGGCGGCAACTGCTGTATGTTTGCTGATCGCGTATCCGACAGCATATTTCCTTTCGAAGCTCCATCTGGGAAACAAGACCTCAGTGCTTCTTATATTCATACTGCCCATGTGGATAAACTTCTCGCTGCGTATCACGGCTTTGAAAGAAATACTTACCATGATCGAAGGTAATCTCGCTGATTTTCAGTTCATCAACGCCGTAATAGGTATGACCTATGATTTCCTTCCGTTTATGATCCTGCCTATATTCAATACGATCTCAAAGCTTGACGGATCGCTGCTCGAAGCTGCGCGCGATCTGGGTGCTACAAGAAGCCAGGCTTTCTTCAGAGTTACTTTACCTCTTTCAATGCCCGGCGTGATAAGCGGCGTCATGATGGTTTTCCTTCCCGCAATGACAAATTACGTCGTGCTTGACATGCTCTATAACAGCACATACATCATGGGAAGTCTTATTGGAAGCTACTTTGCTGCATACAACTGGCACGGCGGCTCGATGATCGCGCTCATCCTTCTTGCTATTATAGGCATTTTCACCCTGCTCGGACAGAACGGCTCTGAACAGGAGGACAGCAGAGGAGGTGCGCTGCTATGAAGAAATATCCAATTCGAGTCATATTTCTCCTTATCGTAGCCCTGTTTATGTATGCGCCGATCCTCATAATTGCCGTATACAGTTTTCAGGATTCAGCTAACATCGGCACGCTCGGAAGTTTCACGCTGAAAAACTATGTCAAGCTTTTCACCTCGCCGGAGCTCCGCGATATGATAATCGGTACCATACTGCTTGCACTTATAAGCGCAGCTATTGCCACGATTCTCGGAACACTTGGCGCCGTAGGAGCTTTTTATTCAAAAAAGAGGACTAATTCGTTTATTTCGACACTTAACCAGGTCCCCGTCGTTAACGCAGACGTTGTCACGGCTTTTTCGATATGCATCTTACTTGTCGTAGTTTTCGGGATAGGAAAAGATACTTACATTCCGCTTGTTGCGGGTCATGTGACTCTTTGCGCGCCATTTGTATATCTTTCGGTCGTTCCGAAACTTAAACAGATGGATCCAAGCATATATGAAGCTGCCCTGGATCTTGGCGCAACGCCTGCCGCAGCACTCAGAAGGATCGTTATCCCTCAGATAGCTTCGGGCATCATATCAGGTTTCGCCCTGGCGATCACCCTTTCTCTGGATGATTATTTCATAGCGACTTATACGAAACCTGCGACATTTGATACGATCAGCACATATGTAGTAAACGCAACAAAAGGTTCATATACTGATATAAAAACGGCTTTATGGGCTCTTTCAGCTGTAATCTTTGTTATTGTGGTGGTTATCGTTGTAATAATGAACGTCAGAGGAAACCGTGCCGAAAAGGAAAGGAGCGTAAGATGATCAAACTGTACATGCGCCGTATTTCCCTTTTTACAGCAGCGTTTTTAGTCGTATCCTTATTTAGCAGTTTTATCTTCCCGGTCTATGCTTCGTCCTCGGAACCGGAGCACGTCAAGCTTCGTATCTGCAACTGGGAAGAGTATATAGACATAGGTGGATGGGATGAAGATGAGCTCATAGAGCTCGATGACGGAGAGGTCATCGGCGAAAATTCCATGATCGAAGATTTCGAGGAATGGTATTACGAGACTTACGGAATCATCGCAGACGTGGAGTATTCGACATTCGGTACAAATGAAGATCTTTATAATATGCTTACGCTTGGTGACGTATATGATCTTGTCTGCCCATCAGAATACATGAATATGAAACTTATCACTGAGGACAGGCTTGTTCCGCTTTCGGAAGAATTTTTCGATGAAAGCAATGAGAATAACTACTATATAAGAGGTATATCTCCATATATCAGAAATATCCTGGACGGCCAGGAAATAAATGGCCAGGCCTGGAGCGAGTATATGGCCGGGTATATGTGGGGCATTACCGGGATAGTTTATAATCCCGAAATGGTTTCCGAAGAGGACGCTTCTACCTGGACCATCCTGACAAATCCGGAATACAGGCATAAGGTCACGATAAAAGACAATGTACGTGATGCTTATTTCGCTGCAGTCGGAGCAATAAAAAGAGATCTTCTTTTAAGTGAAGACTTTAAAAATGATCCGGATTATTCTGTAAAGCTTGAAGCTGAAATGAATGATACTACGCCGGAAACGATACAGGCAGCGCAGGATTATCTGCAAAGGGTCCGCGACAATGCCTACTCATTCGAGACAGATTCCGGAAAGGCCGACATGGTTACCGGTAAAGTCCTTGCCAATTATCAATGGTCAGGCGACGCAGTTTATTCCATGGATCAGGCGGAAGAAGATGATCTGATATTGAATTTTGCGGTTCCCGAAGAATCGACAAATATTTATTTTGACGGCTGGGTAATGTTGAAAAGCGGTATAGGTACTGATAAGGCAAAACAGCATGCCGCTGAGGCCTTTATCAATTTCGTTTCCAGACCTGATAATGTAGTAAGGAACATGTATTTCGTTGGATATACTTCCGTAATATCCGGAGGCGACGATCCGCTTATCTTTGAATACGCCGACTGGTGCTATGGTGCAGAAGAGGATGCCGAAGAAACTGTCGATTACTCTCTGGATTATTTCTTCAGCGAAGATAAAGATGGGGAAGAATACATTATTTCAGCCGAACCCGAACAGCTGGACAGGCAGCTTGCAGCACAATATCCTTCGATAGACATGATGGAACGATCATCGATAATGACTTATTTTAATGAAGAAAAAAATGAAGTCATCAATAACATGTGGATCAAGGTAAGATGCTACAATATTTACAATACCCCTGTATGGGCCTGGATAGCAGGGATCGCAGCTGCTGTGGTACTGATCTACCTGTTCATACACGGCAGACGTACCAAGAAGTATTATAAATATAAAAATGATCAGAAACTTATACAGTAACTGCCGCTTTTAAATTGTTATGGTATTCAAGGATCATTTGTGCTATAATATCTTTTGTATATTTAAACTATCAGAAAGTGAGATGCTGTTATGGATAAGAAGCCGAGTAAATTACTTAAATTTTTCGCTTTTATCGGTGTCATAGCTGTTATTGCCGGTATAGCTTATGCAATCTACAAATATCTTACTCCGGAATATCTTGAAGATAATGAAGATGACGACTTCGACGATGATTTTGAAGATTATTTCGAAGACGAAGACGACGACTTCGATGATGATATTGAAGAAGCTGATGAACCCGAGGATAATGAACCTGAGGCTGCCGAAGAAGCTTCAGAGAAAGCTGAAGCCGGAGAGTGATTTTAACTTTCTGTGATCGAAGCGGCTGTAAAGGCATTCAATAATAGTTTACAGAAATAATGCGGGCTTTGGCACAAGTTGCCGAAGCCCTGTTTATATATTACAGGTGATTAAGATCTTAAAAAACGAAACGTTAAAGTACATGCAAAAGGAGAATAATGCATAGTTTATGAAAAAAGGCGAAATATATGAAGGCACAGTCATCAAAGTTGCATTTCCAAATAAAGGTATAATTAATGTGGATGGTGAGAAGGTAATTGTAAAGAACAGTATCCCGGGACAGCTTGTGCGCTTCATGATAAATAAAAAAAGAAATGGCCGCTGTGAAGGCAGGCTGATGGAAGTGCTTGAACGATCTCCTTATGAAACCGAAGCTTTGGCATGTTCTTTATATCCGGAATGCGGCGGCTGCACTTATCAATCTATGGCTTACGATGAACAGCTGAAAATGAAACTTGATCAGGTTAAGGAACTTTTGAAAGAAAGTGTTTCAGAATGCAAAAGAGGATCTGAGGAAGATGAAAAAGCTGATTATGACGACTCACTTTCGGCGATAGAAAATGCTGAAATATTTCCCAGTCCGGAGATCTTCTGTTACAGAAATAAAATGGAATTCTCCTTTGGCGATGATCATAAGGACGGACCTTTGACTTTAGGCCTCCACAAACGTAACAGCACGTACGATATCCTTAATGTAACAGACTGCGCTCTAGTCCATAATGATATAAACCTTGTCGTAAAGGCAGTAAAGGAGTTTTTTGACGGAAAATATCCTTATTATCATAAGGTCAGACACGACGGTTACCTGAGGGATCTTCTCATTAGGCGTTCATCATCTACGGGAGAGATCCTCGCAGCCGTAGTTACTACCAGCAGCGGCAGTGCCGATTTCGAAGAACTTGCAAAAAAGCTGCTTGAACTGAATCTTGAGGGCTGCATCAGCGGTATTTTACATATGGTCAACGATTCCGTCGCTGATGTTGTAAGAAGCGAGAAGACAGAAATTATCTACGGAAAAGACTGGTTCTACGAGGAAATATCAGGGCTGAAATTCAAGATCACACCGTTTTCTTTCTTTCAGACCAATACCAAAGGCGCGGAAGTGCTTTATGGCATTGCAAAGAAAATGATCGGTAATATAAACGAAGCTACGGTATTTGACTTGTATTCCGGAACTGGTACGATAGCCCAGATCATTTCGCCAGCTGCAAAAAAAGTCGTAGCTGTCGAGATAGTTGAAGAAGCCGTTGAGGCGGCAAAAGAAAACGCAGCCTTAAACGGAATAACAAACTG
>CADBMM010000211.1 GCA_902795795.1 uncultured Lachnospiraceae bacterium
CAAGGTTATCAGGACAGCGTTTTTATATACGGTCGTGATCGGCCTGGGCGGACTGGCATTTTTGTTCTTCGGCGCTGTTCCTCTCTCGAGGTCGTTTATAAATGACGCGGTAACGGTAGACTATGCTGCACAGTTCCTTAAAATATTCAGCATTGCCTGTCCTTTGATGGCAGTCAACTTCATGATCATCAATGTTTTCCAGGCGACAGGAAAAAAGCTCGCTCCGCTGATACTGTCATTCATGAGAAAGGGCGCCATGGATATTCCGCTCATGATCCTCTTCAGCAGGTTAATAGGTGAGAGCGGTATCGTTCTGGCCACGCCGGTTTCGGAAATCATCGGACTTGCAGCCTGTGCAATAGTTATTGTTTTTATGCGCCGGAAGAAAGAATGATATGATGATCGTCCGATCCGGTATTTTTTGAAAAATATTTTATAAATGCCTGTGTTTTGATATACTTGCAGCATGAAGAAAAAAGAAGGAGTAAATGAAAACAGAAGGCTGACATATTTTCAGCTTATATGGAAAGCCCTGCCGGAGATCTGGAGTTTTCAGCTGTTTTGTGCGGCGCTTTCAATGGGGCTGACATGGCTGCTTCGAAGACTGATCCGGCTCATTGCGGATACTTCCGGTCACGGGCTGACATCGGGCAATTTCAGAGAAATGGTCCTGAACTGGCGTACGCCGATAATGATAGTGGTCGGGATCGTATTCGTGATCCTTTTAATTATCTTTGAGATATTCGTTCAGATCTATATGTGCGACGATATCCTTAAAGGACGTACATTCAATCTGAGGACAGAGATAAAAAAGACATTTTCTTCATTGAAACGTTTTCTGACGCTGAAAGGGATACTTCTTCTTGCTTTTGTTGTACTTGCTGTGCCGCTTATCGGTGTAGGTTTTTCCATCAGTCTGACAAGTACTTTTTATATTCCGAATTTTATCATGGATGTGATCATCAATACGCCATGGATGATCACAGGCTATGTTATACTGATCATCGTACTGGTAATCGTTGCATATTTAAATGCTTTTTCTTTCCACGGAATACTCATCGATGGCATGACGCCGAAGGAAGCGCAGAATAATTCGAGGAGACTTCTGAAAGGAAATCATAAAAGATTTTTTGCCGGGATCCTTGTAATACTCCTGATCATTTTTGCAATACAGATCGTTCTGGGCCAGCTGACAGGAGACCTGCCGGCTTCTGTTATCGAAAAGAGCTTTTCCTGGATACCGTCGGATAATACGTTCAGTCTTCTGGATGTTGAAGATATTTCGCTTCTATCGGAAACTGAAATGTCGATAGTACTGTACCGGGTCATAGGATGCATGGTCACGGTATTCAATATTTATCTGACGACGATGGTCACATTTATAGGTCCGGCCTTTTTCTTCATGCAGCTGAGCCGTTTTTACATTATATTTTCCGGAAATGCTCAGGCAGACTGGCCTCCAAGGCCTAAGAAGGTCAAAGCAGGCTGGAGGATAGCGCTGATCAGCATATCATTTGTGGCCGTAATGGTAGTTGCTCTCGTTCTTGCCCTTACATATCCGCTTTTCTTCGAAAGAGAAGTACCGGTCAGCATAATTGCTCACAGGGCTGGAGGTGTTCTGGCTTCGGAGAATTCGCTTGAGGGCCTGGAGGCGGCGATCGAGAAAGGCTGTTACGGCAGTGAGATCGATATTCAGCGCACCAAAGACGGGCATTATGTGGTCAATCATGACAATACATTTAAGCGGCTTACTGGCGTGAATAAGCCGTCTTATGATATGACGCTGCAGGAGATCAAGGATATGGAGGTCAAGGATACGACCGGCAGCGGTGAACTGACCAGGATAGCGACGCTTGAAGAGATGCTGGATGTGATCAAAGGAAAGGGCAAGCTTTTCATAGAGCTTAAGGGAGCTACAGCTGATGAGCAGATGGCGGATGACGTCGTGAGAATGGTCAGAGAAAGAGACATGATCGATGATGTCGCGATCATCTCTTTGAAATATAAACTTATCGACTATGTAGAAACGAATTATCCGGAATTTGAGACGGGCACTCTTTTGATCCTGGGGTTCGGGACTATTGCGAGAATGAACTGCGATGATCTGATCATGGAAGAGGAGATGGCTGCTGAAGATACGGTGGACCTGATCCATGCTTACGGAAAACAGGCGATCGTGTGGACGGTAAATACCCGTTCATCTATGCTGCGCTTCCTGGACAGCAAAGTGGACTCAATTATCACTGATCAGATCGATCTTGCTCATGCGGTGCAGGAAGAGCTGGATCAGAGAAGCGATCTGAAAGTTATAAGGGACACAATGAGTGAATGATCTTCCAACAGAGAAGAGGCGTTGATCATGGAAGCTAAATTAAGAAAATATCAATATATTCTGGGAACGGCAGGATTTGGAGTTCTGTTATTCAGTGCCTGGTCGCTCATAAAAGCATTCATTTTTGCCATTCTTCAGAATACAGGATACCAGGCCGTTTCGGAGGCAGACGCTGAAGCGGACAGAGTCTTTGAAGAGGTGATCAAAACAGCTGATTTCGATCTTTCTGCCTTTTTGATCATTGTAATGATCGGGCTTTTCTTACTTATCATAATTGATATCGTTCTGCGTATATACATAGGAAGGACGGCCAGAAAAGTATCCCGGGGTGCGAAAAAGAGCCCTGCCTATATCGTGATCGCGGTGATTCTGGCGGCAACATACACAGTTTCAATGTACATCAGCATAACGACTAATTCGTACCTGAAGGAATCATATCTGGATACGATCGTCACTTTCCTGATCGATATTACCTCACTTGGCACAATGATCGCAGTGATAATATCAGGCATACAGGTCAGAAGACTGACACGGCGGCTGAATAAGCAGAATGAAAAGGAGGCAGCGGTATGCAGATAGATTTTCATTATTATGCTACCTATTGCGCCGCGTACCTGGCCGGTTATAGCCATGATGAATGCATGGAGATCTGCTACAGCGCGCAGTTTGTCGATCTTTGCACGGTCAGCCTTCTTTCCCGCGTGAAAGGACCGCGCTCCGCGGCAACTACCCAGCTTCAGCTTGAGGCCATGGATACCAGAACGGATTTTCTGGGGCTCCAGTATATTACCAGGATCTGGGCATCGTTTCATTTCCTCCCATATGATCTGTACGCAGATCCGAAAAAGGGCGGAAAGCGCTATAAAAACAAATACCGTCTGATCTGCAATACCAACGGCGCCCTGCTTGTCGATACGGTCGCTCTGGCTAGAAACAGCACGCTTCAGGCGGTAGGAATAGCCATGCATGTACTTGCAGATACATGGGCTCATAAGTATTTTGCCGGGATCCCGTCTCTTGTGATCAACAATACGGATTTCCATTTTACAGAACTGGTGGAAAAGGATGGCGAAACTATCGAACGGCCGGTAAAATTCATTCACAGTCCCGGCACTCCCGACGATATAGAAAACGGGGTATACGTAAACACACTGCATCGGTATAATGAGAATTCCATCATGAATCTGGGACACGGGCGAGCCGGTCATTTGCCCGACCTCAGCTTCGCCAGATATAAATACGTTCCGGCATGGGGAAACTATGAAGAGATATTAAAGGACAACCCGAGTGATTTTTATCACGCCTTTGCGCAGATGGTCTATGCGATGAAATATCTGCGCGCAGTGCATGAAACCTTCGAAACAGGCCGGTATGATACGGAAGCAGTCGGACCGCTTAAGGAAAAGATAAACGGGATCCTCACAAAACGGCAGCTGGATTCCTGCGCCGACTGGAAGGCGCTTGGCGAGCAGTTGTCCGGAAGAGAGATCGAGGAGTTCGATCTGGAAAAATATGTATCGGAGTATACATCGGCTGACGCCGCAGAAAAGGATGAGACTTTCCTTGGGAAGTTCTTTATAGCTGCGCTGAAGCAGAAGAGCATGGTGACTAACCGGATCTACAGCTCCGGCAGCCTGCTGGCGGGAATATCCGTTGATTTTAATGAAAAGGGCTTTAAGGGAATACGGGATTTTGCCAGTCTGATCTCGCAGAGCAGAAAAGAGGTGGGCAATGAGTAAGGCGCGCCGTATATTCACTCTTTTTTCAGCATTCATGATGATGATCGCTGGGCTGTTGATGATACTTGTTCCGGATTTCGGATATCATCTCATCGCGTTGATCATAAGCATATCGCTGGCCGTTTACGGCCTCCGGCAGATCGTTTATTATTTTACCATGACAAGGTATATGGCCGGCGGCGGGGATATCCTGTTTATAGGGATCGTTGC